>DATHEH010000130.1:0-3975 GCA_035318685.1 Ferruginibacter sp. | reverse complement strand
CTATGTGGTTCAAAATAGTAATGATTAATCGGAAATAATTACCTTTGAACCCGGTTGCTGCCAAAGTATGTATGTACATGGCCCGATATTTTAATTCAACATTCAAATTTCAAATTAATATATGAGCATAGTTGATCTGGTAATGCCTAAGCTGGGGGAAAGTATCATGGAAGCCACCATTTTAAAATGGCATAAAAAACCCGGTGACGCCATTAAGCAGGATGAGACCGTTTTGGATATTGCTACTGATAAAGTGGACAGTGAAGTGCCTTCTACCGCAGAAGGTGTTATTGAAGAGATCTTATTCAATGTAAATGACGTGGTGCCTATTGGTACCGTCATCGCAAAAATAAGGGTTGGCGCCAATGCCGCTGTTTCAAACAACCAGCCATCGCCGCCGCCAAAGCAACAGGAATATGAAGAAGCAAAAGTTGTTGAGCATATTCCATATCAGCCTCCCTCATCAGCCAAAGCAGGGGAATCATCAAAATCTGCGATCCGGTTTTATTCTCCTTTAGTATTAAACATTGCACAGCAGGAAGGCATTGGTATGGCCGAGCTGGAAAATATTCCGGGCACGGGGCAGGAAGGAAGGGTGAGCAAGAAAGATATTTTAGCATATGTGGCAGGAAGGGGAACAGGGCAAAAGCTACAAGCGCAAAGCCAGCCACAGCAGGAAGTAAGCGTTTTACAAACAGCCCCGGCAGAGCAGATCACAGACCACAGGCCACAAACCACAAACAATGTTCCCGCTGTTTATACCGGTAATGTAGAAGTCATAGAAATGGACCGCATGCGCAAGCTCATCGCAAAACATATGGTCGACAGCAAGCACACTTCGCCGCACGTTACCAGCTTTGCAGAATGTGATGTGACCAATTTGGTATTGTGGAGAGAAAAGATAAAAAAGGATTTTGAAAAAAGAGAAGGCGAAAAGATCACCTTCACTCCCCTGTTCATTGAAGCCATTGTTAAGTGCATTAAAAAATACCCATGGCTCAGCAGTTCGGTTGACGGGGACAAGATCATTGTAAAAAAAGACCTCCATATTGGTATGGCAACAGCTTTACCAAGCGGTAACCTGATAGTGCCAGTGATAAAAAATGCAGACCAGTTAAACCTGGTTGGTCTCACCAAACAGGTCAACAGCCTCGCTAATGCAGCACGTACCGGTAAGCTAAGGCCCGATGATACGACCGGCGGAACATTTACGCTGACCAACGTAGGCACATTCGGAAGCATCATGGGTACGCCCATCATCAACCAGCCACAGGTAGCCATCATGGCTGTTGGCGCCATTAAAAAAAGACCAATGGTGATCGAGACACCACAGGGTGATAGTATTGCCATCCGCCACATGATGTATATCTCGCTCAGCTACGATCACCGTGTCATTGATGGTGCATTGGGTTCTACATTCTTAAATGCAGTTTCAAAAGAGCTGGAGAACTTTGACGGGAACAGGAGTATTTGATGAAGTAAGAAGAATGATACCAGCTTTAGGTTTTCATGGCGGTATTGTTGTGAACCTGATCTGTTCTTCTTTTCTTTTAGTAAAAGAAAAGAAGAATCAATTCCTTCACCTGCATACCAATGAGGAGCACTGAGTTCCTGCAAGATGAAATGAGATTTCTAATTATATTCTTTGGATCGCTTACTGGTTTGTGTGCACAGGCCCAGGATACTGCTATTACCAGGCACAATAAGAAAGCCGACCTTCTTTTAACCAAACTAAAAACCGGTAAGTTCACCCCATCAACGGTACTTGCTTTGAAAATGGCAAAGGTTTTCGGAACAACTGTAGAAGCGATCTTCGAACCTGAAAAGCAGGATTAGCTGATCAAATCAACAAATAATACCGATGATATTATGTGGTTTTTGCGGCCTCTACATCCGGGGGCGGCTTTGTAACATTCAACTTCGGCGGCAGTTCTTTTGCATTGAACTTCTCTACCTGCCGCAGCATCCATAAAAGTATGACGAGTGACAGGGTACCAAAACAGAACCCTGCCAATACATCACTGGCATAGTGAACCCTCAGGTATATCCTGGTGAAGCCGATCATGACAATAATGGTCATTAGCAGGATGATGAGAATCCATTTCAGCCATGCCTGTTTTATCTCCTGGTAAACAATATAGATAAGCATGCCGTAAAATACAAAACTCATAAAAGCATGCCCGCTCGGGAAACTCAGCCCCGGCACTTCTTTCAACAGAGGTATGAGGGGCCGGGGGCGGTTAAAGAAAAATTTAAGGCCCTGCATTACCAGGAAGCTGCTCACTGATACCGTAAGCAACTTGATGAAATACCATTTGTTCTTACGAACGAAAAAATAATAAGTAAGGAATAACAACCAGGCAGGGATCAGGAATTTGCTCCCACCGAAATGCGTGAAGAGCTGGACAATATCTGTATTGATATCTGAAACATAGGGTCTCAGGAAATCAAACACCATATGATCGATCTCATCTTCCTTCCTGTAAAATACTTCCCGCACTATAAGTATCACGCCACTGAGTGCAATGCAAAAAGAAATGAATACGATGAGCAGTTCCAGCGAAACCAGTGCAATGGCTTCGGAGATCTTTTTTACACCGTATCTTATCTTTTTGATCACGTGTTTATTTTTTTCAGACCTTAAGTGAATATAATTCGATCCCGGTGGATTTTCCTTTAAGATCAACAACACCGAGGCTCTCTCCCTGCCATTCTTCCAGGTCGGTTGTATCCATAAAGTCCTTAGACATGATGAATTTTTGGTTCAGTTCGTTGCATGCGCTGCGTATCCTTGCCGTGGTATTCATGGTATCCCCGCTCATGGCCAGGTCTTTTTTTATTACGCCGATCTCCCCCACTGTTACCTCCCCCATATGTATGCCAACCCTGAATTCGGGTACAATATCATATTTCCTGCGAAAATTCTCACTGTTCCTTTGCAAATTCCGGCGTGCGGCAATGATAGCAGCCATACATTTTTTAGTGTTCTCTTTTTTATACAGCCAGGATACAACTATCTCATCACCCACATACTGGTAGATCCTCCCGTTGTGTTCTATCAATGCCATTGATACATAATAAATAAAATCGCGGATAAATTTAAAATTTTCAACGTGCCCCAGTTTTTCCGCAATGGGCGTTGAATCTTTCAGGTCCAGAAACATAATGATCCGGTTCTCTATTTTTGGCTGCCGGTATTTACCCATGATGATATCCCGGAAAACCCCCGGGGAATATTTTTCATTGATCTCTATGTACAATTGTGTTATGGTAAAAAGAATGAGCCAGTAAAGTATTTTCTGGAAAAGCCACCTGGTAGGTAACATGTTGTTCACAAAATGATGGAAAGCCTGCCCGGCAGTCTTATCCTCTATCCATATATCGTCAAAAAAATGAACCAGGAAATTCATAAGAAATGCTGCGAAAAGCAGTATGACGCTCTTTAAAATAAAATTTACCAAGGGAGGATTGCTGCGTAATTCATCCTTTAAAGTAAAAACAAAAAGGTAACCCATCATACAACTCATGATGAAGACGATAGTTTCTCTCAGGGGGAGCGACTTCAGCATATTAACGATCTCACGGTCTTTTACCATGAGTGTGACGAGGATATCAATAACCGTCCAGAAAATTGCAATGTATAATATGGTGCGCAGGCGATATCTGGCTACACCGGAGAATATGGACTTGTATGAAATTAAGGATCTCATGTCCTGTTTTTGAGGTACTGGTAAATACTGTTCTGTGCATTTACCTTTTGCCCGTTATGGCCATTGACTGATACATGACGGTACCCGGGTAAAAGCTGAACCGACTTGCTGTTATCAGACCATTGTATCTCAAAGTAATCCAATAGTTCTTTCCTGCAATCTTCATCTGTTACGGGTATGCAAACTTCTATACGGTGGTGGAGGTTCCTCGTCATAAGGTCGGCTGATCCCATGAATACCAGTGCATCTTCGCCGGCACCGAATA
>DATHEH010000129.1:0-7504 GCA_035318685.1 Ferruginibacter sp. | reverse complement strand
GTAAATAAATACGTAAAAACGTTAATCGGTTAATCCGTTAATTGGTAAAACCAAAAAATAGTAAAAGCTTTTATAAATTCATACTTCCCACGGATTAACTAATTAACTAATTAACGGATTAACTAATTAACGGATTAACGTGTCACCGTTCTGTATTCATCGCTGCATTCTTCATCTCCCCCGCAAGCCCCTTACCCAAATATCTTTCTATCCATCCGTGTACAAGATAGATCACCGGCGTTAACAGGATGGCCACTACGAATTTGTAAATATAATTGCCGGTACCCGTAACCAATATCTGGTGAAGGCTCCATGGCTCACCCTGCCCGGCTTGAATGCGCTTGCCTATATAAAAAGCAATAAAGAGAACAATAAAACTGTCTACCAGTTGTGATACCAGTGTAGATCCCGTTGCCCTTAACCAGATGCTTTTTTCTCCCGTTGCTTTTTTTATGCGGTGAAATACCAATACATCCAGCACCTGTCCTACCAAAAAAGCGACCATGGAACCAATGATGATCCACATGCCCTGGCCGAATATACCACGGAACGCATTATCCGGTTTATCTACTCCGTTGCCCACAGAGAAATATTCTGAAGGCGAAAGGTTTATTGCACCGTTAAAGATCAGGAATGCGTAACTAATAAGACCGATGGTAAGATAAGACAGGAACTTAACGCCCCGTTTGCCATAGTATTCATTGATGATATCTGTCATCACGAACACAACGGGCCATAGCAATACACCCGCGGTTAAATGAAAGCTAAAGGGGCTGCCGAATAAATTTATATTGGCACGCTCAACGCCCACGGTATCTTCCAGCGAAAATATTTTTACGCCGATCACTTCAGCAAGCAGGGCGCTGGTTATAAAAATACCCGCCAGCAAAATAAAAAGTTTGGTGCTTTTGTCTTTAAGGATATTATGTATCATAACATTATTTGAAAAAGAAATGGAAAAAGACCTGGCAGCAGAATACTACGATGTTAAAGATAATTATCCACCTTGGTACCTGGATATTTATTTTGAAAGAATAAAAGATAAAGACCAGCAATAAGAACAGTGCATTAATGATAATTGCGCCATAGCCCAATACCACAAACGTACCTTCCATCCAGGGCAATGGTATGGCCTGTTCGTTGGTTCCTGTCCGTTTTTTGTTCATTTCTATGAACCACAGGACAAGGGTAACCAAAAAGCAAAAATTAAATATGACCGTAAGTTTAGAAAAGAAACGCATCGTTTGATTTGATGATTTTGGTGATTTGATGATTTGATGATTTGATGATTTGGTGATTTGATGATTTGGTGATTTGATGATTTGGTGATTTGATGATTTTACGATACTTGTTACATATGAACCCTAACTTATAACTTATAACTTATAACTCATACCTCCTACCCGTTCTTCCCGCTTAGCATCGGCACAAAAGAAAAATTCTCAAAAGCTTCTTCACTGGTAGTTCCATCCCCGTTCCTTGTTATACGCAGCATACGCTGGTGCACGCCTTCATCAACGGGTATCACCATTTTGCCGCCGGTTTTTAATTGTTCAACCAGCTTAGGCGGGACGAAAGGCGCTGCCGCTGTTATTATTATTTTATCAAAGGGTGCATAGGTAGGCAAACCTTCGTAACCATCCCCATAAAAGAATTTAAGGTTTGTGTATTGATTCCTGAAAACGAACTGTTTTGTATTTTCAAATAATTTTTTTTGGCGCTCTATCGTAAATACCCTGGCCCCCATCTCCGCCAAAACAGTGGCCTGGTAAACACTCCCTGTTCCTATCTCCAGGATCTTATCATTGGGTTTTACCTGCAGCAATTGTGTCTGGTAAGCAACCGTGTAAGGCTGCGAAATGGTTTGTCCTTCGCTGATGGGAAATGCCCTGTCCTCGTAAGCGATCTCGTCAAGGGCGCTGTCTAAAAAATAATGGCGCGGGATATTATTCATTGCCGCCAGCACATTAATATCTGTGATACCCTTATCCCTGAGTATATCAATGAGTTTTTTTCTCAGCCCCTTATGCCGGTATGTGTCTTCGTATTTTCTCATAGGCCCCAAATCCGCCGACAGGCGGAGCTTTAAAAGTGTAAAATATTTTAGCAGCGTTAAATTTTTTAAACAATAAATCTATTTAACCACAAGATAAAAAAATGTCAGGAGTAAGTTTTGGCATTTTTACCTAATTAACAGGGGATGATCTTACTACTTATAATGTGGTGTATGTTGGTCAAAAAAAGAATTTATTGCTTTATTCCAGTCCGTCAACAATTCTTTTCGTTGCTTGCTAAGCGACTGGTTGCTGTTATTAAAAGACTGTGAAGCCTTGTTAACATCATTTACACTTTTATTGTAAGCGTCCACATCCTGTTTTGTGGGACTGCTCTTTTTCTCATATTCTTTTTTAATGGCATCAAAGCGTTCTTTTGTCAAAAAGAAATCACTTACGGCATTCATCTTGTCATTTGCTTCCGTTACATAAAAGTTCAGCACCGTTTTGCAGGCGGCCAGCAGTGAGTTGTCCCCGTCAAAAGCTTTAATGGCTGCGGTCTTTTGCAACCCTTCCTGTGCATATTTTAAGAGTGAACTTTTATTCTGTTCTATACCGGTAATGTTATTTTTTTGCATGGCTTCCAGCATGTTTTCCTCCTGCTTATATGGCCTGAAAAAAATAAGGTGCAACTGGTGATAATACTTATTTATTTTACCTACCTGCGACATCATATCATCCATCTCGCTCTGGCTTTTAGTAAGCGTGATATTGTTCTTTGCCGCAAAACCCTCTACTGCAATTTTCATTTTTTCATTGGCCTCATCCAGCTTTTGGCTCACCATCTCCTGGGCCATGATATAAGCTTCCATAGCATCGTAGCTTTGCTCTGCGATCTCTTCCATGTTGATGATCTTGCTGTAATCCTCATTGAGCACATTATAGTATAATTTCATAAAACTTACAGCAGTATCGCGGAATGATTTATCCGCTTTGAATGAAGGCATCCCGGCGATGTTCATCCTCGCTTCCTGTACCTCATCCAGTAATTTCATGCGCAGGCTCTCTACTTTCTTTGCTCTCTTACCATGTGCAGAAGCACTCGTATAACTAAGGAATTTCTTTGAGATATTTACGCTTTGTGCATTGATAGCGCCCAGGTATTCACCGGGGTTATTATACTCCTGTGCTGTTGATGTCATATCCAGGAACAGCAATCCCAATAAAAGTAAAAATATTTGTTTCATAAGGTCAGTTTAAATGGCAGAATGTTTTGGTTATAGCTGATCGTTTTAAAATATTATCATTTATTTATCCAGTCCATCATGATGTGATAAGCCTCCGTCACGGTCATGTCGTTCTGTACATGTTTCAGGTAGGTATCATTTATATCTTTGCTGTGTTGCGTTGATAAAATGATCCGCTGGTTATCGAACCCGTTGTTGGAAACTTTCACATCAGCGGTGGTAACAGCATCTTTACTGCTGAGCAATTTAAACATTTCTGCGCTTTTTTTATAGTGAACCGCGTAAGTTGCCCATTGCAGGGGTATGGTTCTGCCGGTCTTGTAATCTTTTATCCAGTTACTGAATGCACTGATGGTACTGAAATGGGACTGGCCTGAAACCCGTTGCCCGCTTTTAATTTTTAGAGCGGCGACGGGCAATACAGGTAATGCCTGGTAGATACCCGCCTTACTGTTATCGGGTTGCAATGCGCTGCTGTTGGCTTTTTCTTTAAATGATTCGTCAGCATACAGGTCCGGTAAAAAAATATCCGGCACTACACCCTTCCATTGCGTGGGACTGCCATTAACACGGTAAAATTTTCGCTGGGTTACTTTTGCAAAATCTTCATAGGTCTTCGTTTTTGAAGTGCTTAAAGTATCGATCGGTAATACCACCTGTGCCGTTCCTTTTCCATAAGTAGTGCCGCCAACAATAATGGCCCGGTTATAATCCTGCAATACAGCGCTCACAAATTCACTGGCACTGGCACTGGCCCCATTTATCAATACCATCAGCGGACCGTCATAAATTGTTCCCCTGTTCGGGTCCTTAAGAAATTGAATTTTTCCTGTTGCATCTTTTACGGAAGCGACGGGGCCGATATCTATGAAGATACCCGCCAGCTGCATCGCTTCCCACATACTTCCTCCGCCATTGTAGCGCAGGTCAAGGATAAGTCCTGCGATCGTATCCTTTCTCAGCTTGACTATTTCTTTACTTACATCATTGGCACAGCCATCGTAGCTAATATCTTTTTCAATCCAGGGCGACTCTTCTGCCCGGCTGTAAAAACCCGGCAGGCTAATGTACCCGATATTTTTATTGCCGTGCAGCACATAGCTCTTCACAATACTTTCTTCTGCGCTTATTTTCTCTTTGGCAAGTTTTACCGTTTTAATTTCTCCCGCAGATGTCCTGACGGTAACTTCCACATCAGAACGATTACTCCCGCTCAGCATATTTTGTAATTCCGCATCAGCTTCCATATCGGCAACATTCTTTTCAATTCCATCAACCTTTATTTTTATAAGGAGGTCACCGGTATGCAGTTGTCCGCTGCGCCATGCACTTCCTCCCGGTTGTAAAAAGCTGATCACCCTTTCACCTTTTTCATTTTCTTCCAGGTCAAGGCCTGAACTATACTCTGCAGCGCTGGTTGCTGTTTCAAATTCATCCTTGTCCTTAATGTTCATGTAACTCGTATGCGGATCATAGCACCATGCAATGGTATTGAGGTAATCATCTTCCATTTCAGCACTATATAGCTGGGGTGTTTGTAAAAGATTACTGACATATGCCCTTTCTCTTTTTTTTGTTTTTTCCCTCGCTGCAATTTCCAGTTTTGCGAAATCAGCCGGCATTACTTCACTTACTGTCTTCCCTTCTTCTGTTAACTTATCAGCAATATATTGCAGCACCCGCCATTTTAAAAGCTTTTGCCATCGCTGTGCAAGCTCCGCGTTGTTGAGGGCATAGCTACTGCATGGCCAGGCTATATTATCAGGTTTAGAAAAGTCAAGGGGCTTTGCCAAAACAGCCTGGATGATACTGTCTGTCTTTTGCAGGGCCGCTTTATAAAGGTTGGCTGACCTGTTGAAGAAATCCCATGACTTTCCCATCAGTTCGTCATCTAATTTTTCTTTGAAAGGCTCTAATGAATTAATATCCTGTTGCGTAAAAAAAAGTTTTTCATCATCCAGGTTCTCCATCCATTTGTTGTAGAGTAGTACAGACGCAGAATCATTCCATTTTAAAGGCTGGTAATGGTTCTGGTCGAGAAAACGGCGGAGGGTGATGGCTTTTTGCCGGTGGTTATTATTTGGCTGCGCAAATCCCTGTAGCGAACAAAGCAAAAAAATTACGAGGTAAAGTTTCATCATAAAAAAAATTTCGTAACACTACTTCCCGTTATACTTATAACCGCCGTCAGCGTTTTCAACGGCTGACGGGGTTTCAACGGCTGACGGGATTTCAACGGCTGACGGGATTTCAACGGGTGAGGGGGTTCGAAGTGTTAACGGGCTCACTTCAGTTCCATCTCCTTTGTTATCCTGGCTATCTTCTCCTCAAGTTCCTTATCCTTTGCATCAAAGGCTGCCCCATCTTTCAATTTGGTGTTCACACTAAAATAAAATTTTATTTTAGGCTCGGTGCCGCTTGGCCTTGCAGAGATTTTAGTGCCATCTGCCAAAACAAACTGCAGCACATTACTTTTTGGAAGATCTATTTTCCAGGTCTTACCGGTTTGCAAATTCTTGCCAACCTGCAATTCGTAGTCCAAGAGTTCAGCAACAGCGCCCCCATCAATGGTTTGTGGCGGGTCTTTGCGATAACCTTCCATCATCGCGGCAATTTCCTTTGCACCGTTCATTCCTTTTTTTGTAATGCTCACCAGGCTTTCCTTGTACAGGCCGTATTGTACATAGAGGCCGATCAGTTTGTCAAATAAGCTGCGGCCCTTATTCTTTTCATAAGCGGCCATCTCGCAGATCAAAGCCACGGCGCTCACGGCATCCTTGTCCCTTATCTCATCACCGATCATCAATCCGAAACTTTCTTCGCCACCGATGATGTATTTTTCCTTCCCTTCTTTTTCTTTGATCAGGGATGATATCCATTTGAATCCTGTAAGTACATTATAACAGTTAACGCAGTTCGATTTAGCGATCTCATCGATCATGTCGGTGGTAACAATAGTTTTAACCACCATATCATTTGGTTGCTGCAATCCTTTTGTCTTCCTTGCTTCTATCATATAATTAAAAGCAAGCATAGCAGTTTGGTTACCGTTCATTAATATCCATTCGCCTTTATTATTCTTTACCCCAATACCTACCCTGTCGGCATCAGGATCGGTACCCAGTAAAATATCCGCATCAAGTTCTTTGGCTTCCTTTAAACCAATGCTCATCGTTTCGGTTTCTTCAGGATTGGGATAATTCACCGTAGGGAAATTCCCATCCGGTGTGCTCTGCGCTTTTACAATATGCACATTATCGAAACCAAATTTCTGTAACGCCTGCGGCACCAGCATGATACCCGTGCCGTGTATGGGTGTATAAACAATTTTAAGATCGTGTTGCTTCGCACAAACCTCGGGATAGACCGAAAGTCCTTTTACCATTCCCAGGTAATCTTCATCCATTTCTTTGCCAATGATGATGATGTTTGACTCTCCGCCACTCCACTTCACGTCATCAACCGACGCGATCTTCTCCACTTCGGTGATCACATTCTTATCATGTGGCGGCACCATCTGTGCACCGTCATCCCAATAAGCCTTATAGCCATTGTATTCTTTTGGGTTGTGTGATGCGGTACATACCACGCCACCTTTGCTGCCGGTCTTGCGGATAGCATAACTTATTTCCGGTGTGGGACGCAAAGCCTCAAACAAATAAACCTTTATGCCATTGGCTGCAAAGATTCCTGCTGTTGTTTCAGCAAAGAAGCGACTATTGTTACGGGAGTCATGCCCTATCACGACACTTACCTGTTCCTCCTTCGCTGAAGCTCCGGAGGGCGAAGCAAAACATTTTTTTAAGTAATTGGCATAACCCTGTGTTGCCATACCCACGGTATATTTATTCATCCGGTTGGTGCCAATACCCATGATGCCGCGGAGACCACCCGTACCAAATTCCAGGTTCTTATAAAAAGCATCTTCCAGTTCATGCTGGTCATCCTTTTGCAAACGGCTGATCTCATCTTTTACTGATTGTTCATAATTTCCATTGGTCCAGCTTTCTATCTTTTGTTGCGTACCTGCATCCATATTTTTATCTTTATATCCTCAAAAATATATTATTCAACCATCATTAAAGCAATTTTTGTAGATTTGTTATATGCTTTTTAAAAGCAATAAATATTTCCTGCTTTATCTTCCGGGAATAGTCTTAACCCTGGTACCGCTGCTTGTTTTTGGGTTAACTGTGAGCGCACAAAACGGGCTTTTAAAAAAAGATACATCCCGGCTTTCGCTTAGCCCGATCTTGTTTTCCG
>DATHEH010000128.1:0-6569 GCA_035318685.1 Ferruginibacter sp. | reverse complement strand
TCAGATTATATTGAATCCATTGGTGCATTTTATAAAGAGTGGGATAAGGCAGATCACCGCAGCCGTTCACTGGGTTATGAAAAAGCAATGGAGAAACTGTACGCCAGGTATCCGACAGATAAGGAGGCCGCGATTTTTTATGCCTTAGCGCTGGATGCATCGGCAGATCCTGGAGATAAATCTTTCAGTAACCAAAAAAAGGCTTATGCCATTTTAACGTCGCTTTATCCGAATGAGCCTGATCACCCGGGTATCGTTCACTATATGATCCATAGCTACGATTATCCTGAACTGGCATCCCTGGCCCTGCCTGCGGCAAAAAAATATGCTTCCATTGCACCTTCTTCAGCGCATGCCCAACACATGCCTTCACATATTTTTACCCGGCTCGGATTGTGGGATGAATGCATCAGTTCAAATCTTGCTGCGGCTGCTTCTGCAAAATGCTATGGAGAAACTGCGGGCATCAAAGGACATTGGGATGAAGAACTTCATGCACTTGACTACCTGGTTTATGCCTACCTGCAAAAAGGAGATAATGAGAAGGCGCAAAAGCAACTGGATTATTTAAGAACGATCAATGAGGTTTCCCCTTTTAATTTTAAAGTTGCCTATGCCTTTGCTTCTATCCCTTCACGCTATGTGCTCGAGAACAAATTATGGAAAGACGCCGCTGCTGTAAAAATTCACAATGAAAGTTTTCCATGGCACAAATTTCCATGGCAGAAAGCCATCATTCATTTTGCCCGCCTGATGGGGTCTGCGAATACGGGTAGTGCACAATTGGCCAGGACGGAATTACGGCATTTGCAAACGATCTATGACACACTCACTGCGCAAAAAGATACGTATAAGGCCAACCAGGTAATGATCCAGCTAAAGAGTGGCGAGGCATGGATATTATTGGCTGAGGGAAAAGCCAATGAAGCATTGCAGGCGATGAAGATGGCCGCAGACCTGGAAGATAAAACCGAAAAACATCCTGTTACACCCGGCGAAGTGATACCGGCCAAGGAACTTTTAGCGGACATGCTGATGAAGATGAATAAGCCGGCCGAAGCATTGCTGGCTTATGAAGCAGATCTTAAAACTCATCCTAACCGTTTTAATGGCTTATATGGTGCAGCACAGGCAAGTGAAAGGATCAACAATAAGGAAAAAGCAAAACTTTATTATACCCAATTAACAGCGGTTACAAATTCAACTGCATCAGCAAGGCCTGAACTTGAAACGGCAAGACTGTTCCTAAAAAAATAAGCATGTATACGATCGGAAACACCCCGCTTATTAAACTTGAAAAATTAGCTGAGCCGGGTTGTGCAGAGATATATGTAAAGTATGAAGGCGGTAACCCCACCGGGAGCATGAAGGACCGCATGGCGCTCAACATGGTGGAAGGCGCAGAAAAAAGAGGACAGCTAAAACCAGGGGGAACTGTTGTTGATTATACCGGTGGCAGCACGGGGAGTTCGCTGGCAATGGTTTGTGCCAATAAAGGCTATAAGACCTGCTTTGTTTCATCGGATGCTTTTGCAGAAGAAAAATTGCAGACGATGCGGGCATTTGGAGCTACGCTTGAAATATTTCCGAGCGGCGATGGTAAGATATCAGCAAAACTTATCGACTCGATGGTTGCGAGGGCAAAAGAACTAAGTAAGAACCCAAATACTTTCTGGACCGACCAGTTCAATAATGTTGACAACAGGAATGCTTATCATAATATGGCAAGGGAGATCATCCATGTTCTTGGAAAAGACATTGATGAATTCATCACCGGTGTTGGAACAGGGGGATGCTTTTCGGGCAATGCAGAAATATTTAAAAAAGAGATACCGGGTATCCGCTGTATCCCCATCGAACCATTTAATGTTCGTGCACTTTCGGGAGGCAATATATCCGGCACACATAAACTGGAAGGGATCGGCTCCGGTTTCGTTCCGGCAATTTGCAGGCTGGATCTTGCAGATGAGATCATTGCCGTGTCCGATGAAGATGCTTATAAAACCGCCAGGGAACTGGCAGGAAAGGAAGGCATCTTTGGAGGAACCACATCCGGCGCAAATGTTTGGGCAGCCATTCAAAGGGCAAGGATCATTGGTGCAGGAAAGAAGATCGTGACCGTTGTGATCGACTCTGGTTTGAAATATCTCAACGGGGATTTGTACCGCTGAATAAAATAATTCAATTCAAATAATCAAAGCCTTTAAGTATGGTACTAACCCGCAGGCTCCTGGCTATTATTGTATGGATAGCGATCATTGGGTTCTCCATTTATTTTTTTATGGATAACGTGATTGCCTATTTTTATGGTTACAGGAGCAGGCTCTTTGGTAACTCATTTTTCAATAACCAGGTTTGGGTGGTACTTCATCTTGTGGGCGGCAGCCTGGCTTTGCTCCTCGGGCCTACACAGTTCTGGTCTTTTATCCGCAACAGGTTCTTAAATTTTCACCGGCTTGCCGGTAAACTTTATATGTTGGGTGTTTTGCTTATCGGCATCTCGGCAGGCCGGCTTGCTTTGATCAGTTCCTGTGTTCCCTGCCGCATCTCGCTTTTCCTCTTAACGGTGTTTGCTGTGATCACAACATGGTTTGCGTGGACAGCTATTAAAAACAGGAATATAAAAGCACACAGGCAGATGATGGTAAGAAGTTATATATGTGTGTTGGGTTTTGTTGCCGTAAGAATAGATGAAGTGATCCCATTGAACTTTCTATTCGGGAGTATTGGAGATGGCACATTCAGGAGAGTGGTAAATGAATACTTCTTTTCTTTCGTTCCACTTATCATCGCAGAAATATTTTTGACATGGATACCTTCCGTCTATTACAGAAAAAAATAAAATGAGAAAAATTTATTTATCCATCTTTTTTATGCTGGCTTTCCTGCTTACAGATGCCCAGGGGAAATTATCTGATGACCAGCTCAAAGTACAACAGGCACTGACAGGTCTCTTCCAGGCAATAGCAGATAAGGATACCGTCAAGATTAAGCAATATTGTACTGCTGATATTATGCTGTTGGAAAATGGTGAGGTCTGGAACCTGGATACACTTGTTCAAAAGGTCTTTAAAAGTAAAGCCAAAGATTTTAAACGGGTCAATACCCTTGGCTTTATTGATACAAGGGTTAATAGAGATCTTGCCTGGGTCACGTATAATAACCAGGCCGAAATTATCAAAAATGAGCAGCACGTAACTTTTGTAAAATGGCTTGAAACAACAATACTCATTAAAGTGGATAACCAGTGGAAAGTGAGGGTTTTACATTCTACCCTCTTAAAGCCCTGATCTCATTCTTCTAAGTTAACCTTCATTGATTTCACCAATTACCTTCATCAATTGATAACAGGTGAAACTTTAATCTCCTTTCAATATATAGACCCAAATGTTCAACCTTATTTGCCCTCCTGGTGCCCAGCTTGGAACTCAGGAAACTCTGGCATCATTCTTGACCTGTATACAATAGAATTACCAATACCCAATCCGCTACCCCCTGGACACATAACGAAGATTAGTATTATTTCTACAGGGGAATTGAAACTTTAGCTACATTTTCTGCTGTTCTACATACTTAATTTTACGTTATAATCGTTATAAGCTTTCCAGTTCAATCCTATTTTAAAACATTAAAGGAATATTTTATGAACAGCAATGGTAAACAGAAAGAGCTTTTACTCATACTCCACACCAGTTTTTTTTCAAAGTCCTGGGTAAAAAACAATAACGCTGAAAAGGATAGCTGGTTCTCTCAAAGAGAACAATTAAAAGAGGCGTGCTGGAACGGACTAACCCCCGAAATACTCCCCGAATGTTTTGACAATATCTATGACAGGTCAACCTCTCTTTACGATATTAATGAAGCTAATACCTTTATTGATCTTGTTTACTGCGCAAGCACACAGAAAGATGAAAAACAACACTCCCTGAATCCGTATGTTTTTATGGAAGTACAGGGATTTAACTGATTACCCGTTTTATACTGAATAGAAGAAATGATCCTCCAGCAGGATCATTTCTTTTTATGCCCTGCCGGTATGGAAAATAAATATTGTCTACATTTATTCAATGAGACAACCGGGGATCATAAGTTTTTTTATTCTGTTGATCATCTTCCCTTCGTTTCCTAAAGCCCAGTTGCTCCCCGGCTTTAAACCAACCGGTATATTTGATGAACAGGAACTCGTTTTGGAAGGCCTGCGGCATGGTGTGGCCGGAAGTATTAATGCCCCGGCAAATTTCAACAGTAAAGGAAAAACATATATCATCATATATGCTCTTCCAAACGGGAACAATATTGAATGGACCAAAGGAAAAAAAATGCAACAGGGTGATGACTGGCATTTCGATATCCAGCACATAGCTGCACAAACCAGGTATATAAGATCAATCGATAAAGAGAATAACTATATCGTTGTCTATTTAGCAACTGTGCAAAAAAGCTGGCCTGCGTGGAAGCGATCCACCCCAAATTCCATCAAGCTGGTAAAAGGTACCGTTGAACGTATAGCAACACGTTTTAAAGAATATGATCCCAGGATAATATTGAACGGCCATAGCGGTGGCGGCAGTTTTATATTTGGCTTTCTTGATGCCGTAGAAGAGATCCCCGGTAATATTGAACGCATAGCTTTCCTTGACAGTGACTATGGGTACGAAGATAGCCTGCATACAAAAAAGTTAAGAGACTGGCTGAACCGAAACGATCAAAACAAACTAGTCGTGCTTGCTTACAACGACAGCCTCGTGATCTTTAACGGCAAGCCCCTCGTAAGCCCCACCGGTGGTACCTGGTACAGGAGCCGGCTTATGCAGCGAAAACTTTCTTCGTCATTTTCCTTCTCCACAGTTTCGGATACTTCATTCATAAGGCATGAGGCTTTGAATGGGCGATTACTGATCATCCTCAAGGAAAATCCCGGCGGCCACATTTATCATACTGAACAGGTGGCAAAGAACGGGTTCATACTTTCCATTCTTTCTGCAACAAAATTCAACAGGGAAAAATACTTTACTTATTTTGGAGAAAGGGTTTACGAAAAATATATAAGTGATTAAGAAATATCTCATAGCAATATATTGGATCGCCTGCCTTGCTGCCTGCAGCACAGGGAAAGAATTCTATTTAAAGACCCCAGGTGCTTCTTCACAAAGAATAACAGGAACAGTTTTCTATAGAACTGTTGCCACCTGGCAATGGAGAGAAAGGGATTCTCTTGCTGTGCAGGAAATACTGTCGGGTAATATTCCCGGCTTCCTGAAAAAATTTGTTCCTGTCAGTTCCCGTATCACAGACAGTACGGGTCTTGTTCATCACGCTGTCTTTTATGTGTCACCTGATTATCTCTCCATTGGGACCAATGAAGATTGGGCGAGGATACCGCTCACACCAATGGCCGCCCAAAGGATCGCAGACCGGTACAATTGTTTTCTGCCGACGCGGAAAATAGTTGACCTTATTTACCAACAGGCGATCGTAAAGCCCGAGCCTGTTCCTATGTCTGCATACCGCGACAGCAGTATAACCATGTGGCAGCATCATCTGCTGATAGAAGCACAACGAAAAGGGAGTAAAGGTTTGATAGCAGGCATTAAGAAAGATGTGGTCATCTCAACAATGGTTTCAAACAACAGGAAACCCGACCGTGTAGCCATCTATGGCTGGCACCTGCCTGATGGCAAACCCATACAGCCCTTGTACTCGGGACATGTAAACTGGTATGTTGACTATAGCCATGGGATAAGGCTCATATACAGGAAAATTAAAGTAGATGGAAAAGAAATGGATTACACCGATGTGTTAAAAGATCCCTTATACCAGGCATTGATCTGCGACGAACCGCCCTGCAGTTACTTCAGGTACCCCTATTAGATAAAGTTTAACAGTAAAAATTACCGGGCATGTATATGCTGGCATAATTTTTTCCATCTTTGCATAAACAAAGAAAATTGAAAAAATTTTTACTAATTATTTTTATTGTGGTATCTGCTTTTGCCAAAGCACAAAAGGTGGAAAGCATACACGTTAACCTCTATACCGATAGCCTGAAAAAAGGAACTTTTAATTATATCAATATTGACGGTCTTTTATCAACCGGCAGGTATTTACCATTAGACAGTACCGACCTTATCTTCTCTGCATCTGCGGGAAGTTTCTCAGGTAATAACTTATGGATAGACAATGATATTAAAAGTGAGAAAGTAAATATCAAAGTTGTACTAAGAAAGAACCCTGCTGTTTTTAAAGAATTTGTGATCTATATAAAGCAAAAGCCCGATCCTTCACTCCGGTCCCTTGATCAGATAATGGAACAGCCCAGAAATAATTCAAGATCCAAACGAAACTTCTCCAGGTAAAACTTATTAAGCAAAAATGCCCGGTTCATCTTACGATTTTTCGGGCATTTTTATTGGCCTTAGGTCCTGTCTGACCAAAGAATTTTAGAGCAGATCATCAGAACCCGCCAAAATGATTTTATTCATCGTCAGGCGAGGGCGTCAGACGATGTTTATGTTGATTTCTTTGCATCTTCTAAAAATTTAGCCAATCCTATATCGGTTAAAGGATGT
>DATHEH010000127.1:0-5539 GCA_035318685.1 Ferruginibacter sp. | reverse complement strand
TGTAAACATGCAGCTTTCCATGCTTAACCAGGTTGAAAAATTTGTAGCAAATAAACAAAACGGGGAAATGCTGGCGCCTTCCACATTAGGTGTACAGGATCCTTCATTAGGAAATTTATTGACAAGGTTACAAACCGCGGAGTCGGAATATGAAAAGCTAAGGAAAACAGTTGGTGAGAATAACCCGACCCTGAAATCACTGGTAGAGGAGATCAATAAATTAAAGCCTAGTATCACTGAAAATATCCAGAGCCAGAAGCAGAGTCTTTCAGCATCAAAGCAAAGTTTATATTCCACTAACAGCGGCTATAATGCGATGTTATCGACCGTACCCAAAAAAGAAAAGCAACTACTGGAAATAAGCCGTGAACACCAGTCAAAAGCCAACCAGTACCAAACCCTGCTTCAGAAAAAGCAGGAAACGGAAATGTCGCTGGCTTCTGTGGTATCTAACAGCAGGATCGTGGATAAGGCGCTTGCGGGTAAGTTCCCGGTGAGCCCTAAAAAAATGATGATCTACATGATGGCCATGATGGCAGCAGTGGGCTTATTTGCAGGAAGCGTAATTATAAAAGATACTTTTACAGGGAAGATCAAATACAGGAGCGAGATAGAGAAAATGACCTCAATCCCTATTATTGGAGAGCTTGCATATGAAAAAACAACCACGCCTTTAATAATAGAAAAAGGCACCAGGAGTTTTGTGGCAGAAGAGTTCAGGAAACTGAGGATCTCTTTATCGTTCCTTGGTATAGGCCCTACGCATCGAAAACTATTGCTTACCTCAAGTATCTCAGGCGAAGGCAAAAGTTTCATAGCTGCTAACCTTGCCGTGAGCATTTCGCTAACAGGAAAGAAAGTTGTTTTGGTTGACCTTGATCTTAATCAGCCTACGCAGTCAAAGATATTCAACGTTGATTATGAAGAAGGTGTTACAGAATACCTGTCGGGAGAAAGAAGGGCTGAAGAAGTGATCAATAAACTTGGTACGCACGACAACATGTATTTTATATCTGCAGGTTGTTTGCCGGATAATCCTACAGAACTTTTGGCAAACGGCAAAGTGGAACAGTTAATAGAATACCTGGAGAATAATTTTGACATGGTGGTAATAGACACTTCTCCGGCTGTGCTGGTCACTGATGCCTATATACTGTCCAAGCTTTGCGATGCTACGTTGTATGTTGTAAGGCACGATTATACACCTAAAATGCTTGTTAAGCGTATTGACGAAACCAACCAGATAAATCCCATAAATAACCCTGCCATTGTATTTAACGGCGTTAAAACAAGGGGCATGTTCAAAAACAATCATGGGTATGGTTATAATTATGTTTACGGCAACAAGCAATATGGTTATGGTGGCCAGAAAGGTAAAAAACAAAAAAAATTAGCATAAAAAACCAAACTCCAATATCATGAAAAAATATTTGACTCAAATCATTTTAAGCTGTGACTGAGATTGGCGAAGCCCTGCTTAAAATATAAAGAACAATAAAAATCCTCCTTCTATAAACTGCCTTTTCCAAGTATCTGACTAACTATCCCGTTCCAACTATCCGATTAACTGCACATTTCTAATTTTAAAAAAATGGTTATGCAGAAAAATTGGTACGCAGTTTATACAAAACCGCAATCTGAAAAGAAGGTTGCCGCTTTGTTTACTAAGAAAAAAATGGAAATCTTTTTTCCAATGGTTTGTGTAAAGACAAAGACGTTCAGGAAACACAAGTTTATCTTCGAACCCTTGTTCAAATCAATTGTATTTGTTTGTGTGAGCCCGGAAGAAACAACACTTCTGAAACAAACAAATGGAGTGATCAACCTGTTATACTGGCTGGGCAAGCCCGCCGTTATAGCCGAAGATGAGATCGCTGTAATTAAAGAGTTTACGGAAGATTACCGCAATATTAAGGTAGAACCCACGTTTGTGAACAGCAAAGAAGTAGCACATGCTATCAATGGTTCTTCTGTTACCGTGGAAGGCAGGCTATATGCTGTAAAGAACAAAACAGTAAAAGTCAATCTTCCTTCGCTGGGTTATACAATGATAGCCGAGGCAGAGGAGGAAAGTGTTTTTGTGAGGGAAAACACATCTATATTACAAAATTTTAGATTCGCTCATTCATAATGGAGAAAGGAGATAAGATCTACATAGCGGGGCATAAAGGAATGGTTGGATCAGCAATTGCACGGGCACTGGATGCGAAAGGATTTACAAATATCGTTAGCCGTACTTCGAAAGAACTGGACCTGCGTGATCAAAAAGGCGTAGCAGCGTTTTTTAAAGAAGAGAAGCCACAATACGTTTTTCTCGCTGCTGCCAAAGTAGGAGGCATAGTTGCCAATAATACCTACCGGGCAGATTTCCTGTACGACAACCTGGCGATCGTTTCCAACATTGTTCATGCTGCTTACGAAAATAATGTAAGCAAATTGCTCTTCCTGGGCAGTTCCTGTATCTATCCGAAAATGGCCCCCCAGCCTATCCGGGAAGATTCGCTTTTGACCGGGCCGCTGGAAAGTACGAACGAACCTTATGCGATCGCAAAAATTGCGGGTATTAAGTTATGTGAGACTTACAGGGAGCAGTATGGCGCTAACTACATCAGCGTAATGCCTACCAATCTTTATGGACTGAACGATAATTATCATCCTGAGAACTCGCATGTATTGCCTGCATTGATACGCAGGTTTCATGAAGCCAAAGTATCCGGGACAAAGGAAGTGGTGATATGGGGCTCGGGAAGCCCGAAAAGAGAATTTTTATTTGCTGATGACCTGGCCGAAGCCTGTTTGTTTTTAATGGACACCTACAATGAAAAGGAGATCATCAATATTGGCTGTGGCGAAGACCTGAGTATTAGAGAACTGGCCGGCCTGGTAAAAGAAGTTACGGGATACCCGGGTGACCTCGTTTTTGACACGACAAAACCCGATGGCACACCGCGTAAATTACTGGATGTAACAAAAATCAATGCGCTGGGATGGCATTATAAAACTGCTCTCAAAGAAGGAATGAACATAGCTTACCAGGATTTTTTAATGAAACAACAAAAACTACAAACTGCACGTTAAGGTAATCATTCCGAATTTTCACTTATTTTTAATTTATGAAGACTGCTTTAATTACCGGTATAACCGGACAGGATGGAGCCTATCTTGCAGAACTATTACTGGAAAAAGGCTATATGGTACATGGTATTAAGAGGCGCTCGTCGCTGATAAATACAAATCGTATTGACCATTTGTACCAGGACCCACATGAGAAAAATGTGCGTTTTAAATTGCATTATGGTGATATGACCGATAGCACCAACCTGATCCGCATTGTACAGGAAACACAGCCTGACGAGATCTACAACCTGGCGGCAATGAGCCACGTTAAAGTGAGCTTTGATACACCGGAGTACACGGCCAATGCAGATGGTATTGGTACCCTGCGTTTGATGGAAGCGATAAGGATATTGAAACTGGAGAAAAAGACACGTATCTACCAGGCATCCACATCAGAACTTTATGGGCTGGTGCAGGAAGTTCCGCAAAGAGAAACCACCCCGTTCTATCCGAGAAGCCCATATGCTGTTGCCAAATTATACGCTTACTGGATCGTTGTTAACTACAGGGAAGCTTATGATATGTTTTGCTGCAATGGTGTGCTCTTTAACCATGAAAGTCCTTTACGCGGGGAAACATTTGTAACAAGAAAAATAACCATGGCTGCCGCAGCTATTGCTCACGGCCTGCAGGATAAACTTTACCTGGGTAACCTTAATGCACAAAGGGACTGGGGACATGCAAAGGATTATGTGGAAGCGATGTGGCTGATACTGCAGCAGGATAAGCCCGATGACTTCGTTATCGCAACGGGAACCACAACAAGCGTAAGGGATTTTGTAAAGCTTGCATTTAATGAAATTGGTGTGGAATTGAAATTCACCGGGGAAGGTGTTAATGA
The DNA here is from genome assembly GCA_035318685.1 of Ferruginibacter sp. Classification (GTDB taxonomy): domain Bacteria; phylum Bacteroidota; class Bacteroidia; order Chitinophagales; family Chitinophagaceae; genus Ferruginibacter. The sequence goes on along the minus strand of DATHEH010000127.1, from coordinate 1,581 downwards.
GAAAGGAACAGTTGCAGCTTGCAGCAATCCTGCATATCAATTACCGGTTGGTAAAGAAGTAGTGGCAGTAGACCCGGAATATTTCCGTCCAACAGAAGTGGAGTTACTTATTGGTGACGCCACCAAAGCAAATGAAAAATTAGGATGGAAGCCCAAATATGATCTTGCCGGTCTTGTAAAAGAAATGATGGCAAGCGATGTCCTGAATGTTAAGAAGACCCTTGCCGGGGAAAAAATGTAATTATAAGGCTCACTGCAGGACCCAATACGCAAATCTCGTACACTTTTAACTTGCTTACCCAGGTTACGGTATTTTATTACCGGGAAAAACACAGGAAATAAATGTTGATAAAAAAACATATTGGAGCGATATGGCAATTAGCGATAAACTTTTTTACCAAAGGGCATGCACGCAGCCTTGAAGCAAAAAAGAATATCATCGGCTCTTTATTTATAAAAGGGGTAAGCATTGCTATTGGGTTGATACTGGTTCCGCTCACGATAAACTATATAAATCCATCGCAGTATGGGATCTGGCTTACGCTGAGTTCCATGATAGCATGGATTTCTTTTTTTGATATAGGCTTTACCCACGGTCTCCGGAATAAATTTGCCGAGGCCAAAGCCAAAGGTGATAAAGAAGTGGCAAGAACATATATCAGCACCACTTATTTTTATATCTCTGTCATTTTTATTTTGCTATGGGCCGTGCTGATATTTATTAACCAGTTCATCAGCTGGCATGGTTTGTTAAGCCTGCCTGCTGAAATGGAAGGTGAAGTATCAAGACTGGCAATTCTTGTTTTTACTTATTTCTGCCTGCAGTTTATCTTCAGGGTCATCAATACTATTTTAACGGCCGACCAGCAACCTGCTAAAGCTTCTTTAATAGATATGCTGGGGCAGCTTGCTGCCTTAGCAGCGATTTTTGCATTGACAAAATTTACAACGGGCTCACTTTTCTACCTTGGCCTCGCAGTGGGTGTAGCGCCAACCATTATTTTGCTGGTTGCCAATCTTTATTTTTTCAATACAAAATTTAAGGATTACCGGCCTTCATTTAAATATGTAAAGAAGGAATACGCAAAGGATATCATGAAGCTGGGACTGAAATTCTTTGTACTGCAGATCGCTGCTATTGTGCAGTTTGAAACCTCGCTTTTTCTTATCGCACATTATTTTGGCACCACGGAAGTAACCAACTATAATATTGCATTCAAATATTTTTCGGTTTTACAAATGGTCTTCATGATATTATTAAGCCCGTTGTGGAGCGGTGTAACGGATGCTTATAACCGGGGCGAGGCAGCATGGATCAAAAACGCGGTAAAAAAATATTTGATGATGCTGGTGCCATTCATCATAACAGGTATCATCATGTTGCTGTTTGCTGATAAGGTTTATGAGTTATGGATAGGGAAAGATGTTGTGCATATCGATTTTAATATTTCTTTGCTGTGTTTGATATTCTTTTCAACAACAATGTTTGCCAGCATCTTTGTAAGTGTGATAAATGGTATCGGGGCCCTGCAGATACAGTTCTATGCAGCCATATTCGGATCCTTTTTGTTTTTCGGGTTA
>DATHEH010000126.1:0-16973 GCA_035318685.1 Ferruginibacter sp. | reverse complement strand
TAATGCAGGTGCAACAGCAACCTTTAACGGTAACCTGACACTTAATTGTACTAACCTGAATGCAGGATCAGGTATCATCATCGGTAACGATGGAACTGTGAACATTAATGGGAATGTGATCGTTTCCACTACCAGTGGCAGGGGTGTATTATTCAGCGACGTGTCCGGATCTGTAACCTTGGGTTCAGGATATACTATCAGTGCAGGCAGTTTTACAACCGGTACGTTGAAATTAGCAAGGTTCATTCAAACAGGAGGAACGGCACAAAATATAGCGCTTACCGGAACGGCCAGTGTACAGGCAGGTCCATCCTCGCAATTTAACGGGTCAACTAGTTTTTCAGCTCCCCAAATGTTTTTGAATGGTTCACAATATAACAACACAGCTATATTAACAAAAAATGGCGCAACGGATAATACAAGTACAGGAGCTAATATATTCAACGGCTCAGCAGTTATTACCAATAGCGGAACAGGATTATTCCGCCTTGCCAATACAACAATAGATGATTTTAACAGTGATGCCACATTTATTCAAACTGGCAGCGGTTTACTTCAACCTGCTTATGCAACTAATTGTACTATCGCTGGTAACTTATCAACAGAGGGAACATCAACTCCAATTTCTTTCGGAACAGTTACATTGAATGGAACCGGACCACAATTAATTGGAGGATCTCTTTCACCCACATTCACTAATCTTAATATTTCAAACACAGGCAATACGGTTAGTTACGGTGTAAATTCAATTGTGACAGGAAACCTCTCTGTGATCAGCGGGATATTTGATCTTGGCGCATACACAACCAATCGCCTGACATCCGGAGGCACATTGTCAATAGCTAACGGTGCTACACTTAAAATAGGAGGTACAAATACAATACCTTTCAATTATACCGCTCATTCAGTTGGTGCTACAAGCACGATCGAATATGCTGGAACAAACCAGACTGTAACAATTCTAAATAGTTCAGAAAATTATGGTAACCTGACGATCTCAGGTTCGGGTACAAAGAGTATTCAGGCTGACCTGGGAGTAAGAAATAATGTCACCGTTACGGCGGGAACGCTTGACATCGCAACTTATATTTTAAAAATAGGGGGCAGTATTTCCAACAGCGGTAGTTTCATTGCAACCAACGGAACGATCGAAATGAATGGTACCGCTGCACAAACCATACCTGCTACAGCCTTCGCAGGAAAGACAATTAATAACCTTACCATAAATAATATAGCAGGGGTAACACTAGCTGATACATTGAAACTTACTAATGATCTTACGGTATCGAACGGAGCATTAGTAACAGGCGGGTTCCTGGTCTTGAGATCATCAGCTACTGCCACTGCAAGGGTAGCTCAAATTACTTCCACCGCAGGTACACCAATAAGCGGCAATGTAATTGCTGAACGATATGTCATCGGCAGAAGAAAATACCGGCTGATCAGCAGTCCTGTAACAACACACGCAAATGCAACGCTTACGCCGGGGCAGGAAGCATACTCCATCTGGGGCAACTGGCAAAACAGCGGGATCAATACAACGCCCAATGTTGGTGAGCTTATCACAGGAGGTTCTGTAGCTGATGGTTTTGATGCCGGAACTACAAATGCTTCCTTATATACTTATGATGATGTTAACAGGGTGTTTAAAGGTTATACAACTGCCAATGGAAAAAATACAAGATACACGCCGCTAAAAGCAGGTATAGCTTATCTGATGTTTGTATATGGTGATCGCCTCAATTCTGTTTTTGCAACCAACCCGCACAATACAGTACTCAGTGCATTGGGTACATTGAAAACAGGAACACAAACTTACAATACAGGTTCAGCAATTCCGCTTACCGGAGTTACCGGAAGGTTTACCTTACTTGGAAATCCATTTGCATCTCCCATTAACTGGGCAACCATTCCTAAAACCGATCTTGCAAATGCTTATTGGGGATGGGATCCAAACCTGAACAGTACCGGAGGTTATATAACTGTAACTACTCTGGGCGCTGTCACACTGCAGGCACCGTATTCCGGTAGCACGGGTTTGAATCAATACATACAATCAGGCCAGGGATTTTTTGTAAAAACAACAGGCCCATCGCCTGTATTAACAATACGTGAACAGGATAAAGCGGCAGATTTTAACGCATTGGCATTCCGGCCAACGGGCACGTTGCCATTGCTTGCCGTTAACCTCCAGTATGTAAGTAGCGGTACTAAGATATTAGCCGATGGTGTGCTGGCCGTGTTTGATCCTGCATTTCCAAATGCTGCGGGAGCTGAAGATGCTACAAAAATGGCCAATACGGCAGAAAGTATGGCGATACTAAATGATACTACGCTGTTAAGTATAGATGCCAGGCAAATGCCACAAAACAACGATACCTTATATTTAAATGTATCAAGGCTTACTAAACCACAGTACATACTGCAGGTATTTGCAGAACAAATGGATCCAGGTACGATACAGGCCTTCCTGCAAGACAGGTACCTGAATACATTGCAGCCATTAACACTCAATGATACCAATAGCATCGTATTTAATGTAAGCGCAGGTATTCCCGCTTCTGCAGATGTTAACCGTTTCCGTATCGTATTTCATTCTTCGGTGGTTGTCCTCCCGGTGAAGTTCATTTCAATAAAAGCAATTCAGAAAAATAAGGATATACAAATTGATTGGTCAGTAGCAGAAGAAAGCGGCATCAAAAAATATGAGATAGAAAGATCTGCGGATGGCACCGGTTTTAACAAAGCAGGAGAAATAACAGCAAGAGGAAATAACAGCAGTGAAAGTTATTATTGGCTGGACGCAAGTCCCGTAACGGGCAGTAATTATTACCGTGTACGTGCTGTGCAACAAGACGGAGAATTTTTATTAAGTAAAATAGTGGTTGTAAAAATCATCGCCGGCAATACTGCTTTTAAAGTATTTCCAAACCCCGTTATCAATCACCAGGTAAACATCCGGGCAGATGTAATGGCAAAAGGTCAATACACGTTATTAATATACAACCAGCAGGGTCAGCAGGTCATAAAGCGTGTGATCACCCATGTGGGAGGAGCATTCAATCAAATTATTGACCTTCCTGAAATTTTACCGCATGGTATTTATTACCTGCAGTTAACGGGTGAAAATGTAAAATATGATCAAACCATTTTTTTAGAATAATTTAATGAAAGCAATAGTTATATATAAAAGGCATTGGGCCATTAAGATCCTCCTGTTAATAGGGCTGGGTTTTATTTCAGCGACAGCATGTGCCCAGATAGACCCTACCGACAGTATCCCCGGTGACCCGGGTGCTATAATTGTATACACCGTTCAAAACATGAGCTTTGGTGCTTTCTCTATTGGAAGCGCGGGAGGTACTGTCATTATTTCAACCAGCGGATCACGTTCGGTAAGCGGGGATGTGGTTGCACTTAACCTGGGAACACCATATTTCCAGGCAATCTTTGATATTGATGCCCCGCAGGGCGCTATTGTTTCTATTTTAAACGGCTCAGACGTAACACTTAACGGGAGCAACGGGGGTTCTATGTCCATGCATATAGGCAATTCGGATCCTCCTTCACCTTTTGTCATCACTGTTCCCCAGCCAGTAAGAACACAGGTAAGTATTGGAGGTACACTTACTGCCGGAAGTCCGGGAGCCAACCCCCCGGGAACATACAACGGAACTTTTTATATAACCTTTAACCTGGAATAATGTTGACAACCGGCAACACATATTTTTTTAGTACCAGGAACTACCGGTGGCGATATGTTTTTTCGTGGCGGATATTGATCATACAGTTATATTTTATGTTCCAGGCTGTAACAGGGTATTGCCAACCAGGTAATTCATTTATGCCTGCTGTTATTAAATATAACCCGGCAGATACCACTACCTACCTTAATGATCCTGAAAATGATTACGAGGAAATTATGATCACTCTTAATGTGCAACGCATAGGGAGCCTGGAAATACCGGCTGTTGTTTATGGACGTACAATATATTTATCTGTTAAAGACCTTTTTGATTTTTTAAAGATCAGGAATATTCCGTCACCACAATTTGATTCAATCGCCGGTTTTTTTATTGATCCAAATGCTACCTACCTGTTTGATAAAACCAACAGCAAGATCATTTACAGGGATAAGGTATTTACACTAAAGCCGAATGACCTCATCAGTACGCCAACAACACTTTACCTGAGATCAGACTACCTTGGCCAGATCTTTGGCCTGGAATGTATATTTGATTTTCGCAGTCTTACCGTTACATTGAATACAAAAATTGAACTGCCGGCGATACGTGAAATGCAGCTGGAGCTGATGCGCAGGAACATGAGCCAGCTTAAGGGTGAAAAGAAAGCGGATACTGTTATTAGCAGAAGCTTTCCGTTATTTCATGTGGGTATGGCAGACTGGTCGATAATGTCAACTCAGGAAGCAAAAGGCAGAACCAGCACCCGTGCTTACCTTGGCATTGGTGCCATAGTTGCCGGAGGGGAGCTAAACCTGTCTTTAAATTATAACAGTGATGAGAAACTTCACTCCAGGCAGCAATTTTATCAATGGAAATATGTAGACAATGATCGTGCTGCACTGCGACAGATAATTGCCGGGAAAATGTTTGTTCCCTCCATATCTTCTGTTTTTGCACCCGTTACCGGGCTTCAATTTACCAATACCCCTACTACTTACAGGCGATCCTTTGGTACTTATACGCTAAGTAATACCACGGAACCGGGTTGGACGGTTGAACTTTATGTGAATAATGTACTGGTCAATTATACAAAAGCAGATGCTTCGGGGTTTTATACATTTGAAGTTCCTATGGTTTATGGCAATTCCCTGGTGAAGGTCCGGTTTTACGGACCCTGGGGTGAGGAGCGCACGAGCGAAAGATATATCAGCATACCATTTAATTTTATTCCGCTCGGGCAGCTTGAATATAATATAACTGCCGGTGTTATTAATGATGAGCAAAAAGGCATGTACTCACGGGCAACAGCGAATTATGGACTGAGCCGCCGTATTACATTTGGCGGTGGAGTGGAATATAATTCCACTGTAATAACGGGGAAATTTATGCCTTTTGTAAATGCTTCACTTGGCCTTGGCCAACGTATCCTCGTTTCCGGCGAACATGTTTATGGCGTGAGGTCAAAAGCTATCTTCAGTTACAGGTCAGCTTCCAATCTGCAGGTGGATGTTAATTACATACACTATAATAAAGATCAAACCGCGGTAAAATTTAATTACCTGGATGAAAAGAAAATAATAATATCAATGCCTTTGCGGGCAAAAAAATTCACCGCTTTTTCGCGCCTTACATTGAACCAGTTCACACTTCCTCCTAACCCTGAGATATCTCCTGAATTTAAAATGAAATATACTTCGGCTGAATTTTTACTTTCGGCGGTTGTGGCCGGCATCAGCTCCAATTTTACAACCTATGCCCTTGTAAACAATGATGGCAAACCATTGGTACAAAGTAGCCTTTCGTTAACCTTCCGGCTTCCTGCAGGTATCAGGTTTACACCACAGGCGCAATATGAATACAGCAGGAAGAGATTCAGCATGGTAAAAGCGGAAGTTGAAAAGAATCTTTTTAACCGCGGTTTCCTGAATATAGCTTATGAAAAGTTCTTTATAAATAATAACACGGGGCCATTTCCTGTCAATGTCAATGCAATAACGATCGGGCTGAGGTATAATTTTTCTTTTGCCCAAACATTTTTTGCAACGAGGAAGAGTGGTAACAGGATCGCGACGACACAATCGGCCAGGGGAAGCCTGCTGTATGACGGTAAAACAAATTACCTCGGTGCCAATACACAAACCAATGTAGGTAAAGGGGGGATCGTTATTATACCATTTGTTGACCTGAACTGCAATGGGCGGCGTGATAGCGGAGAGTCGAAAGCTTCCGGTCTCAATCTACGGATCAATGGCGGACGCATAGAACGCAACGATCGTGATACTACTATTCGAATTGTTGGGCTTGAGGCTTATACCAATTACCTGGTGGAACTGGATAAGAACAGTTTTGATAATGTGGCGTGGCAGATAAAAAAGTCAACAATAAGTGTTACCATTGAGCCAAATAATTTTAAACTGATAGAAGTTCCAATTGCTGTGGCCGGTGAAGTTTCGGGAACCATATACCTTAATGACAACAATGACAAAAAAGGACTTGGACGAATCATTGTAAATTTTTATAACGACGAATTTAGCCTTGTCGGAAGAACCGTAACAGAGGCCGACGGATATTTTAGCTTTATGGGGCTGGCGCCGGGAAACTATTCGGCATTGATAGACAGAGATCAATTAAAAAAATTACAGATGACCACATCACCCGAACTATTTTTCACGATCCGCTCAAACAAAGATGGTGATGTTGCGGATGGACTTCAGATCGTTCTGCAACCCATACGATCCCGTGATTAAATCCACCGGGAATTACATTTTTACCAATGACTTGCTCTTAAATGCCTAAAAGATCCGCCTGATACGGGTCTATATTTCGTTAAAAAAAATATAACTACCTTACCGTTGATTCAGGATCTAATATATAAGGTATAATAATCAACTAATGATAGATTTAACAATCATTTCCCGATGAATTTGCTTTTACCACATGAAACCGGGATTTTATAGCCAACAGCAAGTCTCCATGTTGGATCATTATCTGATTGTAATGTATTTGTGTTTTTGAAGAATCGTTTTATTACAGCAGGATCAATGTCTGCTTCTCCAAAATGTCTCATGTGCAGAAACCGGGGAGATATGAAGAAAGACAGGCCATAAGCGTGCTGTTTAAAAAAGGAACAATGAAAAAAATTACTGTGGTAGTCGTAGACGATCATCAGTTGATCAGGCAAATGTGGACGAGTATGTTTGCCAACAGTGACGAGGTTGAAATTACAGGAAAATGCGGCACCCTGAACGGGGCTATTGAAATGATCAAAATAAAACGACCGGATATTGTATTACTCGATATTAACCTCGTACGCGAATCAGGACTGGATGCTGTACCGCTGATACGAAAATTTTCACCAGGTACCAGGATCATTGCCGTTTCTATGCATAACCAACCTGCCTATGCAAAAAAAATGCTGCAGTTAGGGGCTAAGGGTTACATCACAAAAAATTCACCCTTTGAAGAAATGGGTAAAGCCATTGAAGAAGTGATGAAAGGCAATGTATACATTTGTGCGGAGATTAAAGGTATTTTATCTGACCAGCTGAATAAAGAACCCGGGGAACCCAATATAAAGGACCTGACCATGCGTGAAATAGAGATCATCAAACTTATGAAGGATGGCTTGTCAACCAAAGAGATCTCTTCGCGTCTGAACATCGGTACACGTACAGTAGAAGTACACCGGTATAATATTCTCAAGAGGTTAAAACTGAAAAACACTGCATCCCTGATCAACTATATCAATACCACCGATCTTACCTTTATTTAATACATATTGGGCAGGCTGCAAATTATAAGCTCGTGTATGCCTGATATAGCTTAACTTACCGGTATATCCTGTTATTGTAAAATAGCGGCCACCTATAAAAACAATTCTTTATTACAAAAAAATCCACCACTTCTTCAGCGAACGACAGGCTTCATCACCTTGCTTTTGATAATGCTGTACAAGCCAATATCATTTCAACGGTCAGCAACGGAAAAATAGAAATAGCCAATAGCGCTGCCGCTAAGCTTTTCGGCTATTCGGTAAAAGAGTTTTTAACAAAAACCCGATCAGCCATTTTTGATATCAATGACAGCAGGTTTAAAAAAATGCTGAAACAGCGAACAGCTGAAGGCCATTCTGTTGCATTGGTAAAAGCCATAAAAAAAAATGGGACTACTTTTTCCTGCGAGATCACTTCGGCGGTTTTTACCGACGAAGCGGGTATTCAAAAATCGATCACCGGTATTACAGACATAAGCCAGCGCATCCTCGACCAAAAAAATATTGATATTAAGAAAGAAAAGATAGTTGCGGGTAATATCGCTCTGGCCAAATCAACGCAGAAGAAAATCGATATCCGAAAGGATAAGATCGTCGCTGCCAGTATTGACGTAGCCATATCAAAGCAGAAAGATATTGATACAAAAAAAGAAAAAGCAGTTGCGGGTGATATTGCCCTGGCCAAATCAAAACAAAAGAAGATCGATATCCGAAAGGAAAAGATCATTGCCCATAATATTGACCAGGCTATATCAAAACAAAAAAGTATAGATATTAAAAAGGAAAAGATCGTTGCCAACAATATTGAGCTTCTTATTTCAGCGCAAAAAAATATCAATGCCAAAAATGAAAAGATCGTAGCAGATAATATTGCTTTGGTCAAATCGAAGCAAAAAATCATTGACATAAAAAAGAAAAAAGCCGTTGTCGATAATATTATAATTGCCAAATCGAAACAAAAGGAAATTGATATTAAAAAGGCAAATGTTGTTTCTTCAGATATAAAACGGGCCAGTATTAAGTCGCACAGGGAGAAAATAAATTATGCAAGAACTGCCAGGGAACAACTGCTTGCAGAAATTGAAAAAGGATTCAGGGGAATTTTCAATTCCTCATCCGATGTTTTATTTGATTCTGACCTGCTGGCTAACAAGGTTATGATAAATGATGCGTATGAAAAAGAATTCGGCTATAAGAAGACCCATACCAGTGCAGAAGCAGAGGATTGGCTCAATCATATTCATCCTGACGATAAAGAAGTAGTGATGCATGACTATTTGAGGATGCTGGCATCTGCAGCAACTGAGTGGAAATATAGTTTTCGTTTTTTGAAGGCCGATAATTCAGTTGTTACTGTATTGAGCAAGGGTATTGTCCTGAGAGATTACAATGGCAAAGCCTATCGCAGGATCGGGTATTTGGTAGATATCAGTAAGCAAAAAGTAATGGAAGAAAGATTCGGGCAGCAGATCAGGTTAAGAGAAAAGCAGTTTGATGAAGCAATGCGGGATGCAAAGGAAGCAGAAAGATCTGATATCGGGAAAGAACTTCATGATAATGTTAACCAGTTATTGGGTGCTTCAAGAATGTACCTGGAACTGGCAAAGCGCGGGGGAGCCAATAGCCAGGCTCACTTAAGCCGCTCTTCCGAATATACACTGATGGCGATGGAGGCGATCAGGAAATTAACAAAGGGCCTCACGGCTGATTTTATCAGGGACCTGGGACTTTGCGATACCATTGATAGTCTTGCCAGTGATACAATGGAAGCAACCTCCATAAAAATATCCTGTGCTCTAAAGAGTTTTGTAGAAGATAGTGTGAATGGCAAATTTAAACTGAATATTTACCGGATCGTGCAGGAACATCTCAACAACATCATAAAACATGCCCATGCATCAGCCGTCAATATCAGCCTGCTGCAAAATAAAAGATCTATCATGCTCACCATTTCAGATAATGGAATCGGGTTTGATACAGAAAAAAGACAAAAAGGGATAGGAATAGCCAACATTAAAAGCAGGGCAACAGCCTATAACGGGATGGCTGAGTTTGTTTCGCGGGAAAAACTTGGTTGTGTGTTAACAGTAAGGTTCCCACTCACCGATGAGTTCCCCGATAAGCTTTAAAAAACCACAGCTTCGCGGTGGTCATTTTTCACAACAATTTCCAGGTTCAGTGTTTTGAATCTAAACGGACATGCATAAAGTATATGCCTCCATTACCTCCACATGTTTTTAGGGTAATTGTGTTTCCATATTTTTCTTTTTAAGCTGGCTGATAATTTTATCAATATTCCTTGCCTGGGCTTCTGCTGTTTTCAAATTGTTCAAATACCTGAGGATCTCTTTTTGCCTTCCTGCGGTCAACTTATTGAATGTTGAGAGCAGGTTATTATTATTTAATTCCTTCTTTAGTTCTACCCGCATGGCTTCGGTCCGCGGTTCCGTATCCTGTTCAATGATAAATTTTACATTGTCTCCCAGCTTTGTATTTGAACATTTGAGCATAGGGCCATTGACATACAACCGGTATGCTGCATTTTTAATGGGCACAAGCGTCTGCTGAAAAAAATGATTTTTTATTTTTCCTTTGATCGGGATATAACCTTTTGCAACGGTCATTTTCTTTGTTATGTTTAAAGGAACATCAACGCAGAGATTGATGCCAACCTTGTAAATGGTTGCGCCAAAAGAGAATTTCATTTATTGATCCTTATTTAATTTGAGAGGGGTCTGCATTCCACATGTCCACGATATTTTTCCAGGAACCATCAGCTTCTTTTCGCCAGATCGTTACGCTCTTATTGTATTCTGTTACAGGGCGACCGGTAGAATCATTCACCGTGACCTGGTTCTTTTCTATCATATAGGCCATGTCGCCGCTTTTGGAGACTGAAACGCTTATAGGTTCCCAGCTTATTCTAAACCCGGGAATCTTTGAAGTACTTTCCATCATTCCGCGTATTGCGTCTTTACCTTTTAATGCGGGCTGACCAGGTGACATCACCACAGCATCATCGGCCCAGTAACTTAATGTTTTATCCATATCACCTGTGGCAGCAGTCTTTGACCATTCCCTGCTTGTTTCCATTAATTTTTCGCCTTCGGCTTTTGCATCTACGGCATGCTCATTGCAACCGGCGAATACGCTACAAAGAAGTAAAAGAGTTGCGATCTTCATAATTTGTAAATTTTGGTTTAGTTATATGTTGGCACTATCACTTAAAATTACATAAGTTTTTCTCTTATCCATTAAAGTTATAGTCTCATAAAAAAATAAAAATTACCTTTGCCCTCTATCAGCCGGGTTATCGGGTTCCGGGAAATCGGGATCAGGAAAGTCCGGACAGCAAAGAGCAACACACCGGTGAATAGCCGGCTTCCCGACCTGTCGGGAAAGAGAAAGTGCCACAGAAAATAACTGCCTTTCCCCTCTCCTCAAGGAGAGGGTTGGGGTGAGGTTGAAAACGTGAGGTAAGAGCTCACGGGTTTTTGTAGTAATACATTTACCGGGTAAACCTTGTGTGCTGTAATGCCACGTATACCAGTGTTTGAGGGCTGCTCGTCCGAGCTGGAGGGTAGGCAGCAAGATCACGGCAGTAATGCCGGGGCAAGATAAATGATAACCATCCGCCAGCTGGCGGATACAGGATCCGGCTTACAGGCTGATAGATTTTAAAAAATTGAAAGCTGCGTTTTTAACGCGGCTTTTTTTATAAGTATGTGTTCAATTCTCCGAATGAGAATCAGGCCTATATTTGTCAATGGATCCGCACCCGCAACACCACTCATTATTTAAACAGGCATCATGACACAGTTCTTCATCATCCCAGACCAGTTAAGGTCTTTCCTCCTTCTTTTTGTTGCATTCAATTCAATAACATCATACGCACAAAAAGGAACACCTGTAATGGAATATACGATCTCCATTCCCGAACCCTCCGGTCATTATTTCCATGTGGAATTATATTGCAGCGGGGTAAATGAAGAAACGATAGATATGAAAATGCCGGAGTGGATGCCGGGTTATTACCAACTGATGCATTATTCCAGGTTGGTGGAACATTTTTCTGCCACCACCATCGCCGGCCAGGATCTGACAATAACAGCTGTAAATGAAAATACATGGCGGATCAGCAACCCGGGTCATAAAGCCTTTAAACTAAGGTATAAGGTAAAGGCGGAGAAACAGTTTGTTGCTAATAGTTTTATTGATAGTACACATGGTTATATCATTCCCGGGTCTGCATTCATGTATATTAAAGGGCGCATCAATACGCCGGTAAAAGTAAAGTTGAATATGTACAGGGAATGGAAGAATGTTGTTACGGGGCTTGAACCGGTGGAAGGTATACCAAATACATTCAAAGCCCCCGACTTCGATATTCTCTATGATTGCCCGATACTAATGGGTAACCTGGAAGAACTCCCTTCCTTTAAGGTAAATGGAATAGAGCATCGCTTCATCGGTTACAAGATGGGTTCTTTTGATAAACAAATGTTTATGGATAAGCTGAAGAAAGTAGTTGAATCTTCAGTTGCTGTGATAGGCGATATTCCCTTCAACCAATATACGTTCATTGCTATCGGTCCCGGAAGGGGTGGCATTGAGCACCTGAACAACAGCACCGTGAGTTTTAGCGGAGATGGGCTGGATACACCCGGAGCTATGAACCGCGTAATGAATTTCCTGGCGCATGAATATTTTCATCACTACAATGTAAAACGTATCCGCCCTTTTGAACTCGGACCATTTGATTATGACCAGGGCAGTAAGACCAACCTTCTTTGGGTAAGTGAGGGGTTGTCGGTTTACTATGAGTATATGATCGTGAAGAGGGCAGGTGTTGTTGATGAGGAAACACTATTCAGGAATTTTGAGAACAATATCAACGGGTTTGAAAATGACCCTGGCAGGCCGTATCAATCGCTTACCCAGGCCAGTTACGAAACATGGAAGGATGGGCCTTTCGGAAGGCAGGGACAGGAAGGAGATCGTTCCATCTCTTATTATGAGAAGGGGCCTGTTGTTGGGTTGATACTCGATATCGCCATACGCAATGAAACGCAGAACAAAAGGTCGCTCGATGATGTCATGCGGTTTTTATACCGGCACTATTATAAGGAATTGCAGCGCGGTTTTACCGATGCTGAATTTCAGCAAGCCTGCGAAATAACCGCCGGCAGTTCATTGACCGAGGTGTTTGAATACGTGTATACCACCCGGGAACTCGATTATAATAAATGGCTTGGCTATGCGGGTTTACAAATATCATCGGAAACAAATGTTGGTACGGGTAAGAAAAAATTTACTATTCAGCGGCTCCCGGATATGGCTGTTCAGCAACAGGAGATACTACGATCACTCCTCGGGGTAAAATAGCGGCCGGAACATAAGTTTTTAATTACCTGTTTTAACGAATATGACGATTTGTAAACCTATTTATTGAACATCCCGTTGTCTACATCCTTAATGAATTTTATTAACCCAGGAAAATAATTCTCCTGGTCATCATACAAACTCATATGACTGCCGTTCTCACAATAAAGATACCTTCCGTTCTTTACCTGTGTGCTCATCCATTTCATGTGTTCGGGATCCATCGTGTCGTGTTGGGCGCCAATGCTAAGGGTAGGGATCTTTATTTTTGGCAACTCAGCTTTTACATCCCAATTGACAAGATTGCCGCCAATGCCAAATTCACTTGGTCCCTGCATGGTAACGTATAATGACTGGTTCATTTTTGAGAAGGAACGGTTTACCGGTTCAGGCCATTGTTCAACAGGAAAACGTAAAATGTGCTTTGTATAAAAATGAGGCATCAGCAGTTCCATGTATTTTGGATTTGCAAAATCACCTTGCTTTTCTATCTGGCGTATCGTATCCAGGATTTTTTGGTCGAACTGCGGCGCTAATACTTCCTGCGCATATTTTCCATAGTCCGGGCAACTGCTCATCATATTGCTGATGATGAGCCCTTTTAAATTATCCTGGTACTTTAATGCGTATTGCAGGGCAAGTATGCCTCCCCAGGAATGGCCGAGCAAATAGAAATTATCTTTTGTAAGGTTCAATGCTTTGCGTACCTGTTCCACTTCTTCCACGAACCTGGCAAGATTCCACATGGCTGTGTCTTTAGGATTGTCTGAATTACCGCAACCAAGCTGGTCATAATAAATAAATTCAATGTCCTCCCGGGGTAAAAAACTTTCAAAGCATTCAAAGTATTCATGTGTGGCACCAGGACCACCGTTCAGTAATAATAATTTTATTTTCGGGTTGTTGCCGATACGCTTTGTCCAAACATTGAATTTTCCTTTCGGCGTTTCAATGGATATTACTTTGATCCCACCGGTCTGCACTTGTGCATATAAAGAGTCATTGCCGGCGGTGGTTGCCGTGGTTTTTTTCGTTTCATTATTGCAGGCAGCAGCAATAAATAACATTAACAGGAAAAATGATTTTTGCATGAGCAGTCGTTTTAAAGATTTAAAAACAGGGCAGGAGGTCTTTAACTAGGAAATTAAGAATTCTGAAAAGATATTTTCTTTTACTGCAGGCCATTCATCATCAAGGAAACTGTAGTAAACGGTATCCCTTATTGCGCCAACGTCATTTATACTGTGCTTTCGTAAAACACCTTCCCTTATGGCGCCGATCTTTTCCATGGCCCTTTGCGATTTTAAGTTGGTGCCTGCTGTTTTTAATTCCACCCGGTGAAGGCCAAGTTGTTCAAACGCAAATTGCAGCATCAGGAATTTATTATGCTTATTGATGCCGCTGCCCTGTAGCAGGGGATCGATCCATGTCCAGCCAATTTCCATCCGCTTATCGCGGAAAGAAATATTCGCATAGCGGGTGCAACCGGCATAACGGTTCTCTTTTTTATCAAACATGGCAAAGGGATAAGATGCCTTATTTTCCCTTTCCTGTAACGCCGTATTAAAATAATTGGTAAAACTGTTCTCATCAGTAATGTTTGCCAGCGTAAATTTCCAGATATCACTGTTGCTGAGGGCAATTGACATTAATGGCCCAAAATGTTCTTGTGTAAGCGGCTCCAGTCTTGCACGATCGTCTTCAAGAATGATCTCCCTGTCAAAAAAAGTAGCGTAGTCCATTTCTCAAATTTTAGTTTTTAAACGTTAATTGGTTAATTGGTTAATCCGTAGGCTCGTGAAATTCGCTGGGTACTAAATCAGCAAACTGTCTTACGGATTAACAGTTTTCTTTGACCAATTTAGCAACAATTTTATCAATTGGCAGCGTAACACGCTCCTCAGAAAAATCCTCCCCATTTATAAAGCGAAAGGTTTCTGTTTCTCCTGTCTCTTCATACAGCTGCAATTCTCTTTCATCAAAATCAAATGTTGTTGTGCGAAGCGGCGCAGTTATCGGTTCAAGTGCCTTCACATAGTAATAGATAGAAATGATCTGGTGGCCTTTAAGAAAAGCGCTTTCCTGGTAAAAGTCTGTAGTGTAAAGGTGTTCGGTCACTTCAACCCTGAGGTTCATCTCTTCCATGAACTCCCTTTTTAGACAATCCCTGGTTCCTTCGCCAAACTCAAGTCCACCGCCGGGGAATTTTGTATAGTATTTGCCCCGGATGAATTCATCGCTCACCAATACCTGCTTTTGCTCATTTATCAAAATACCGTACACCCTTATGTTGAACATGATTATTTTTTTATTCGTTTCCAGTAATTCCAGAGTGCCAGGCCAAGGATCACTACCGAAAGGATCACCGGCACCCAAAAGGCATAATGGGTTTCACTATACGGAATAGGTACATTCATCCCGTAAATACTGGCTATTAATATGGGGATACTTAAAAAGATGGTAAGTGTTGTTAGTCGTTTCAACACCTCGTTCTGGTTATTGCTGATGATGCTGGCAAAAGCATCGAGCGTACTATTCAGGATGGTGGTATAGGTATTGGCCATTTCCAGGGCCTGTGAAGTTTCTACGATCAGGTCATCTAAAAAATCAAGTTCATCTTCATTGAGGCCTAAGATATTTGTCCGCTTGATCTTCATCATCAGGAGTTCGTTACTTCTTAAAGCGGTAATAAAATAAACAAAGCTTTTCTGGATACGCATGAGTTGCAGTAACTCTTCGTTCCGGTTGCTGTCGTACAGTTTTTGTTCCAGGCCATTGCGGCGTTGGTTGATCTCTTTGAGGTAGTCCTGGAAATTGCTGGTGATCTTTTCAAAGATCTTCAGCACCATCATATTTATTTTATCGGGGTTACGGTGCTGGAAAGTGTTCAGGAATTTCTTGATGGCTTCATTCTCAAAAGAATTGACCGTTACAATATGTTTACTGGTCAATATGATACAAATGGGGATGGTGATATAAAAAGCATCACTCAGGTTAAAGGAATTATTTTCGGTAGGGGTTTTTATTACGATGAGTTTTACATGGTCATCGATCTCGTAGCGGCTACGCTCATCTATATCAAGTGAATCTTTTAAAAAGTCGATAGGGATATCCATTGATCCGCTCAATTCTGTAAACTCTTCCTGCTTTAGGGGGGGCAATACATTCACCCATACCGCACTTTCGGGTTTGTCAATGGCTATGGTCTGCTGGCCGGTATTTTTAAAGTATTGGATCATGTAGTTACCGTATGGTTTTTATGGATGCTGTTCAAGTGATGTTCGGTATGAAAAATGGTGAAATAACAAAGCTCCCTTAAAGTAATACGTCCAAGCAGGGGATGTTTTACCAGGTAACTGTCCAGGTCTTTTTCTGATCTTTTGGCTGACAATGCATGTAAATATTTTATCGTAGCCCTTTGCCAGTTATCAAGTAGTTTTTTCCTGCCGTATTTTATTTCAATGGGCCTGGGGACGAACCTGCCGCTGGTTTGCCCGCCTTCGCTTAATTTTTTATAATATTTTTCTTTCAGTTCATCGTATGTCTTCGAATTGCGGTTGGGCTTGCCGCCGATCCATTTCACTAAAAATTTAGGGAGGCTGTATGCAAGTGTGCTGGTACTGGTTGAGATGACAAGGTGTTGTATATTTTCTGCAACAGACCATTTGTCGCGGGGTTTTTGAAACAGCAATGCATCATCCATGCTGCTGCAGGTTTGTGAAAAGCGGGAGAATATTTGTTCTGTTGCAGTTATGATCTCGTTCTTTACCATACTTCCATCTGTCCTTTAAAAGTTAATTCCGCGGGGCCGCAAAGCCAGATGTTCTCAAAATGCTGGTCATCTACTTTTTCAAATTCAACACTCAGGGTTCCACCCTGGGTGTTTATTTCCACACGGTTAAATCCATTCTCATTGTGCGCACTTAAAATTGCAGCGGCTGTAACACCGGTACCACAACTGAGCGTTTCGTCCTCAACACCCCGCTCATAGGTACGAACAAATATCCTGTCTTCACCAACGGGTTCAACAAAGTTCACATTGATGCCTTCTTCCTTGAATTCTTTGCTGTAACGTATCTCACGGCCGGTTTCCACTACATCAATATCCTTTACATTGTCTGCAAATTTTATAA
>DATHEH010000125.1:0-4727 GCA_035318685.1 Ferruginibacter sp. | reverse complement strand
GCTGCTCGGCTGGCTGGTAACAATCTGTATTGCCGCTGAGCATTATGGGTGTGCCTTCCCATTTTGGATGCATTAAAAATTTGCGCAGCAGTTGCGGGGCGTTCTTCTTTATCAGTATCTTTTGCTCAAAGTCCAGCCCGGCGCTGTAGCCCCAGTATTCATGCACGTTTCGGGCATAGCAGTAAATACAGCCGTGCTCACAGCCGGCATAGGGGTTCATGCTGTAGCTCATCCCAACATCTTTACTCTCCACTTTATTTACAATGGTCTTCGACTGCATCTCCAGGTACTGCGTACGCACATTGGTTGCCTCCCAGTCGTCAATGGCTTCCACGTGTTCTTTGCTGGATTCATTTTTTAAAAAGCGGTTCTTTGTATTGAACTGTGCGCCGCGTCCTGCGAGGTATTGGGTGCTTTCTTCCTGCGGTGTGGCGGAGACTTTGTGGTGGTCCTGGGGTAGTTTTCCACCCCTGTCCCCTAAAGGGGAACTTAGATTTGTGTCCATATTTTTTTCGTCAGCAGTTTAATTGTTGTTATAGTTTTTTATTTCTCTTAAGGATCGGAAGCCCCGGCAGCGGTTTAAAAAAAGCGTAGTTATTAACTTTCTAATTATCCCTTTTAAGGACAGGAAATTCTAACCGCGATCGATACCCTGCCGGCGGCTTAACTAAAAAGATCGCCCTGTTTTGTTGTAACCGGGAGATTCTGAAACTCGAAGCGCTTTACAATTTGATATTTCAATTCACCAACCTGTCGCTTCAGCAACAACATACCATCGGCGATGAACCTGCCGGTAAAATGTTTATTACTGTATTCGAGCCAGCCCTTTTCATATTGCCAGGGTAACAATTTGCGTGCAATTGTCATATGTGGTTCCAAAATAAAATGCGGCTTATTATCCTCATCAAATTTCATTATTCGCTGTGCTTCGGCCCTTATGGTTTTCACCAGGTCTTGTATAGGAATTTTGGAGGTTACATTTATATAGATGGTATGCGAGGGAAAACTTCCGTAATCCTTTAGCTCCACTTTAATGGGATGATAACCCATGGCGATAACCTGGAGGCGGTTGAGGAGGCGTTCTTCCATGAGGCCGTATTGGATGAAATTGACCAAGGTAAGGTGCGGCTTACCACCCAAGGCTGTGGATGCTTTATAGCTATTATAAAAATCCTGTTTTACGTGCATGATCTTGTTTCGTAACTCCTCATGTGGATGGAGTACCAGCAAATACTCATATATCTTATAGCCCGGTAAGGCTGTTATTATTCCCTCCATGATCAATATTCTTTGAATGAAAAAACTTGTTTTACCAATTATTTTAGCATAAATTTACTAAATAATTTAGTTAATAAAAATATATTTATATGGAAGTGGAAAATTTTTTTGCTGCAGGCTACCACGGAAGCAGGCAGTTCGTACAACAGGATGTGCCTACAGCCAATGCCACAGGATTTGGCGCCGCTGCCGATGACTATATGGAGCGTGGCATTGATCTTAATGAACAGCTTATCCGTAATAAACCTGCAACTTATTTTATGAGGGTCACTGGTAACAGTATGACCGGAGCTTCTATTCATGATGGCGATATTGTGATCGTAGATCGCAGCATTAAACCGGTGAATGGGAAAGTGGTAATTGCAGTTATTGATGGTGAAATGCTGATAAGGCGGCTGGAAAAAACAATAAACCGGACGCGGCTGATACCGGAAACACCCAAGCTCTCCCCGATTGATGTGAGTGAGTTCAATGATTTTAAAATTTGGGGAGTAGTGATCTATGTAATTAAGAATATATGAAGGGTCAAACCCCGTCAGCGGTTGCAAACCCTGACGGCGGTTTGATCCGGGAAAAAAATTTAGGCTTTATATGTACATACAACCACTTGTCGAAGGCCATTATTTTCACATTTACAACAGAGGTGTAAATGGAGAAGATCTTTTTAAAGAGCAACGAAATTATTATTACTTTCTTCAACAGTACGCTACTTACTGTTCTGATGTTTTTGAAACTTTTGCTTATGCTTTGCTAAGGAATCATTTTCATTTGTTGGTATTCACAAAAGAAAATGTAGAGGCTCCAAAATATAAAGGTGAGGGCATGATAAAATTAAATGCTTCCCGGCAACTGTCGCATTGTTTTAATTCATATACACAGTCTATTAATAAAGCTTTTAAACGAAGCGGTCCCTTATTTGAATCACCTTTTGAAAGAAAATTGATCGAAGATGAAAATTATATTACCTCAATGATCTACTACTGCCATTACAATGCACAAATACATGGGTTTGTGAAGGATTTTAAAGAATGGGAATTCTCTTCTTATCATACTATCCTAAAAAATCCTAATTCCTTCTTATCATCTCAAAAAACGTTGGATTGGTTTGGGGGAATTGATGCTTTTAAGAAAGCGCATGAAGGCAGGTATAATAAAAACTATATAGAAAATTTTATTATAGACTAATAGGGAACTCACTTAACCGCCGCCAGGGTTTGTAACCGCTGGCGGGATTATACAAGCACCTCCATTTTTTACAAAATTATGAAAGCCATTATTGATTGCAATAGTTTTTATGCGGCATGCGAAAGAGTATTTAAACCTTTGTTGCATGACAAACCCGTTGTTGTATTAAGCAACAATGATGGCTGCATTGTATCACGCACCGATGAGGCAAAGTCATTGGGTGTAAAAATGGCCGGACCGTATTACGAGGCGAAAGAAATTATAGAACAGCACGGCGTGGCTGTCTTTTCAAGCAATTACCATTTATATGGAGATATGAGCTGGCGGGTAATGGAAACCCTGCGTACGTTATGTGAGCACGTGGAAGTATATTCGGTAGATGAAGCTTTTGCCGATATGAATGGTATTGCCGAATCTGCAATGTGGGATTATGGCCTGCACATCCGCAATACCGTAGAACAATGGACAGGACTTCCTGTCTCGGTAGGCATTGCACCTACAAAAACACTGGCCAAGATTGCCAACCATATCGCTAAAAAAAATAAAAAGGTTACGCAAGGCACTGTTGCTTTAATAACAAATGAACAAATACAACAGGCATTAGAAGACACAGCCGTACAGTCTGCATGGGGTGTAGGTTACCGCAGCGCAGAGAAATTACGATGGCTTGGGATTGACTCCGCCTGGAAACTGCGCAATATGAGTGAAGAATGGGCACACAAAAATCTTGGTGGTGTAGTAGGTACGAGACTGATAAAAGAATTGCGTGGTGAACCCTGCATTGTAATGAAAGACCCATTAAAGAAAAAACGAATGATCGCCACCACCAGGATGTTCGGCAAACCCCTCTTTGAACTAAATGATCTTAAAGAAGCTGTTGCAACATATACCACGAGGGCAGCAGAAAAATTACGCAGGCAGGGCGGATCGGCAGGTGTAATTAATGTTTTCGTTGTAACAAATGATTATTTAAAAGATAACTACAATTATAATCCTACAACAAAAGGCCTGTACACTACCCTGCCAATGGCTACTTCCTTAACAAATGAATTAATAGCTCATGCGATCCCCCTGGTAGAACAACTATATAAAAAAGGATCCAGGTACCTTAAGGCGGGAGTAATGCTCAGTAATATTGTACCCGACTCTTCTGTTCAATACAACCTTTTTGAACCTCCTGAACATAAAAATCTGCATAGCTTAATGAATGCTGTCGACAATGTGAATTTCAGCATGAGAGATGATATTGTAAAATTTGCTTCGTCCGGTACTAAAAAAAACTGGAAGATGCGGCAGGAGTATCGCAGTAAAAGGCATACTACAAGATGGGAGGAATTATTTGAGGTGCATTAAAACATTTCCTGCTGCTTTGTAATAAATACCGGCTTTTGTAAATTTGAACCGCATTCCTTATTTAACTTGTCAACCAGGTAAACTGTCAGTTCCGGGGAAGTTGCCTCGTCATGCATATGCATGAAAAAATACAATTCCTGCAACCCGTTATCCAACCAATATTTCATGCGGCTAACCCATTTATCTATCCTCGTAAAATCTGTTTCATGCAAACTGTTTCCTACATAACGGATGAATGTTTTAGGCAGCGTAAGGTACATATGTGCACAGTCGCGCCGGCCGCTTGTATCTGTGATCACTGCACCAATATTCATTTCCTTTAACCTGCTGAATAATTCGTTTTGCATCTCTTCTTTTGCAAACCAATCCTTGTGCCTTACTTCCATAAAGAACTGCAGGTCTGTTGGCAGTGATCTCAAAAAATCAAAAAGTTCATCTTTTCTTTTGGGAGAAAATGTTTCACTTACCTGTATGAATATCGGCCCCAGGTGCTCTTTAAATGCAACGATGCCCCGGAAAAATTCATTGGTAATAAAATCCTTTCCTTTCAAACTTCCCCGGTGTGTTATACCCTGGTACATCTTCGGGCAAAATTTAAAATCCTTTGTTCCTGCTTTTTCTGTCCATTTTTTTATCCCTGCTTCCCCATACACTTTATAATGGGTAGCATTAAGCTCAATACTATTATAGTGCTGAACATAATGTTCCAGGAAATCTTTCTCTTTCGTTTTGGGCGGATATATCTTACCCAGCCATTCCGTTCGGCCCCATTTTGCACAGCCCACATAGATCCTGGGTTCATCAGCAGGTTTGCCAGCCAGCAAGGTCTTATTAAAGGCCGGTTCGGCAGGCAAAGTAAAATCGATATTGTTCAACTCCTCTGCCGGCACCTTTCCAAAATCCATGTTAAT
>DATHEH010000124.1:0-2794 GCA_035318685.1 Ferruginibacter sp. | reverse complement strand
TACCCCTTATGCTGGTACGGTTGAAGTTGTTTACGGTATTTACGAACCCGATCTTACCACCATATCCCAACCTGCCTTTTTTAAAGTTCTGTTCGTAATCGAGTTTGAGAGAATAGATCTCGATATCTGCCGGTGATATCGTGTGGTTGGAGGAATTGTATATTTTAGTACCTGCTGAATTATATATATCACTGGGTTGAAACTGGTTGTTGCGCAGGTTAAAGAACCCGTAATCAGCATCAATGTTAAGTTCGTTGCCGCCTGTTACCGCATACCTGTAATTCAGGTTGAAGTTAACATTGCTTCTCTTCATTTTATTATCACCTGTTGCAATTAAAGTTCGGTCAAGTACCTTGGTAGGGCTGTATAATATTCTCATCGGGCCGTTAGTATTAGTCCGGTTATCAGCGACGTTTCCGTTAATCACAACACCGATTGTGCTTTTGGCATTGATGAAATAATCCATACCGGTCTTGAAGTTATGCGACCCGAGATTTTTATTGATGATAAGATTGGTCTGGTCGAAAGTGCTGTCCGGTGCCGTCCTTGTAGCCTTAATATCAAATTCATTCTTACCGCGGCTGAAATTATAATTACCAAACACATTCACTTTTGTATTGCGGTGATTAACTGATATACCCGCATTATACCTTGCATTGATGCCGATATTGTAGCCCGCGTTAGCCGAACCATTGGTTCCTATAGTAAGATTTTTCTTCAACCTGATATTGATGATGCCCGCATTACCTGCTGCCTCATATTTGGCTGATGGATTGGTAATGATCTCGATCGATTCTATCTGCGCCGATTGCAAAGATTTAAGATAAGCCGCAAGGTCAGTACCCGACAAAGGGCTTGGCTTGCCATCAATATAAACCCTTACCCCGGTCTTTCCCGCAAGGCTGAGGTTATCATCTTTATCAACCATCACACCAGGGGCCCTGCGTAACAATTCAAGGCCGTCGTTCCCTGTTGCATTGATCGTTCCTTCCACGTTGAGGATGGTTTTGTCGGCCCTTACTTCTACCATGGGTTTTTTACTGGTAACGGTAACGCCCGCCAGGTTCTTGCCCGCAGGCTGAGCTACTATTGCAGGAACAATAATGGTCTCATTTTCCTTTACCTCAAAAACAGCAGAGGACGTTTTCAGCATATTCACTACGCTGGTCGTAACAAAATATCTGCCTGGCCTGATGAGCAGTATCTCGTAGTTACCCTGTGCATTTGAAACAGCTGTTTTTACCAGGGTGGAATCTTTGGCTGCTTGCAACATGACCGTTGCGGCAGGTATGCCTTTTCCGGAGTTGTCATTGATCTGCCCACTGATCTTTACCGGGATTTGTGCGTGTAAACCTGTTGCCGAAAAAAGGCTGATAGTGGCAATAAGCAATAGTTTTGCTGTCATGTTATATACTTTTAATTTTGTTTTTCAATTTTGCCCGCAAGTTACCCAAGTTCATTTGTAATCGAAATGTCATATTTCATGAAATGCATATTTTAAGGATGAATGGTAGCATTTCAATTACAGAGTGCAGTTTGTGGTAAACGGAAGGGTCTTTTACCTGTAAATCAGCTGAAAATTTCTGGTTTTTGGTCACTTCTTCAGCCGTTATTTCTGTGACTGTTTTACAAAAGACGATTATTGCGGAGGAATGTTTTAAACTTTTAAAATTCACTATCCCTTTCTGAATTCTTCTATCTCCTTTAGAAAATCCATGGCTTTAAATACGGAAGTATGTTCAGGTGTGCTGTTTACAAGGTTCCTGACCCATTTCTTACCCATATTCTTCAGGGTAAGGTTCCTGTATAGCCAAATGGATAATAGTGTGAATAGAATGCTAATGGGCACTGAGATGAGCCAGAATTTGATCCCCATCCCGTTGATCATTTCTGCACTCCAAAACCAGGTGGTATAACTGGTACGTGATCTCCTGCGCAAGGTCTGCCCGGTCGGATTGATTCCTGCAAAGCAGAGTCAAAAAAATCACATTACTGCAACAATTATTTTGCATATTCAGCCCAAAACTGCGCTGACAAAGGCTTACCTTTGCCGCCATTATTATGAAGACAAAAACGCTAAAAAAGGATAAGGTAAACATCATAACCCTCGGGTGCAGCAAGAATATGGTTGACAGCGAGGTGCTTAGCGGCCAGCTGATCGCCAATGAGATTGATGTGGTGCATGAGAACGCAAAAAAAGATCACAATATCGTTATTGTAAATACCTGTGGATTTATAGAGAAAGCAAAGGAAGAAAGTGTTCATACTATTTTACAACAGGTGGAGCTAAAGCGCAGGGGAAAACTGGATAAGGTTTATGTTACCGGTTGCCTCAGCGAGCGCTACAAAAATAACCTTGAAGAAGAGATACCGGAAGTGGATGCTTATTTCGGTACGATGGAACTGGCCAACATCCTTAAAACCTTTGATGCTGATTATAAGAACGATCTCATTGGCGAAAGACTATTGTACACACCGCAGCATTATGCTTACATGAAAATAAGTGAGGGCTGTAACCGTACCTGTTCCTTCTGTGCCATTCCTTTGATGAGGGGACAACATGTGAGCCGTACGATCGAATCTTTGGTTGATGAAGCCAAACGTTTGGTCGACAGGGGCGTTAAAGAAGTAATGCTTATCGCACAGGAACTTACTTACTATGGTTTGGATATTTACAAAAAGAGAGAGCTTCCTAAATTATTGCATGCACTGGCAGATGTAAAAGGCCTGGAATGGATACGATTGCATTATGCTTACCCGTCAAAATTCCCGCTGGAGATAATTGATGCGATAA
>DATHEH010000123.1:0-3518 GCA_035318685.1 Ferruginibacter sp. | reverse complement strand
ATTTGAAAGGAATACCAATGATCGGTCTAAAATCTTTTACATGAAACGTTCAGTTAAAATATTATGGCGTATTTTTTTAGGTGGCTTTGCGTTGGTGCTGCTGATGTTCTTATGTGCCAACTTTGGTTTGTTTGGCAAGATGCCATCAGTATCTCAATTACAAAATCCCGAAGCCGACCTTGCCAGCGAAATATATTCGAGCGATGGGGAACTGATGGGTAAATATTATTCCGAGAACCGGAGCGAAGTAAAATACAACGAGATATCTCCCAATGTTATCCATGCCGTGATAGCAACTGAGGACGAACGCTTTTATAAACACTCCGGTATTGATGCGCAGGCCGTTGCCCGGGCTGTATTCACGCTGGGGGCAGATGGTGGCGGTAGTACCATTACCCAACAGGTAGCGAAACTGATGCTGCGCCAGGGAAGGGGAAATATTGTAAGGCGTGGACTTGACAAGATGAAGGAATGGATCGTAGCCGTAAAACTGGAAAGAAATTTTACAAAGGAAGAGATCATTACACTGTACCTGAACAGGGCACCATGGGGGAATGTGTATGGCATCCGGAATGCATCACGTACCTATTTCCAGAAAGAGCCAAAGGACCTGAAGATAGAAGAAGCCGCTGTGTTAATTGGTATGTTGAAAGGTTTTATTTATAATCCAATTGGCTATCCAAAAGCTTCTATTGACCGGAGAAATACGGTGATCAACCAGATGGCTGTTTGTAAACAAAAATACCTGACCGAGGCTGAAGCCAACCGTTTAAAGGCGAAGCCACTGATCACCAATTATAAAAAGATCGATGAGGATAAAGGTATTGCGCCTTACTTCAGGGTAGTGCTGGCCGATAAATTGAAAGAATGGTGCAAGAAACACGAAAATCCTAAAACGGGTGAACCTTATAACCTCCACCGCGATGGATTAAAGATATATACCACCATCAATTCCAAAATGCAGCAATATGCCGAGGAAGCAGTTGTACAGCATATGCCTGTTATTCAAAAGAAGCTGGACTGGATCATGAAAAATAACGGCGCCAGGATGTGGAAGGGGCATGAGAATACGATCGAAGCCGCCTTCAAATTCACAGACAGGTGGAAGAGCATGAAAGAAGATGATATCAAGGAAGATGATATCAAAAAAACTTTTTACGTACCGGTAAAAATGAAAGTATTTGCCTGGAATGCAAAAAGGGAAAAGGATACAGTAATGACCCCCTTTGATTCGATAAAATACCACAAGCAAATATTACAGACCTCTTTTGCTGCAATGGATCCAAAGACCGGTGAAGTAAAATGCTGGGTTGGTGGTATTGACTTTAAGTGGTTCAAGTTTGATCACGTAACTACCCGGAGACAGGTAGGTTCTACACTAAAGCCATTGATCTATTCCCTGGCAGTTGAAGACGCAGGTTATACACCATCTACGCAAATACCGGGAGGCGCTGTGCAGTATGGAAAGGAAATGAAGGTCTTTAGGGGCGGAGGAGGCACTTTGGCCAATTGTCTTGCATTTTCAAAGAATACTGCTGCGGTAAGAATAGCAAATATGGTAGGCGTAAAAAAAGTGATAGAGTTTTCCAGGGAATGCGGGATCACTTCTCCCCTTCCGCCTTATATCTCACTTGCACTGGGTACGGCTGAAATACCCATGCTGGAAATGCTCCAGTCATATTCCATGTTCCCGAATAACAGCTTTAATACGAAACCAATTTTACTTACCAGGATCGAAGACAAGAACGGGAATATATTAGAACAGTTTACAACAGAAACCAAGCAGGTCATGAGTGAAGCATCTGCCTATACCATGGTAGAATTAATGGAAGGTGTTGTTCAATTCGGTACGGCGAAGGCACTCAACAGTTATAACATTCCCGTGCAAAAAGCAGGCAAAACAGGAACTACCGATGACAATGCCGATGGCTGGTTCATTGGCTACACACCCGAATTGCTGGCCGGTACCTGGGTAGGCTGTGAAGATCCCTTTATCCGTATCTACGCCGGTACATCCGGGGGTAATGAACTTGCCGCTCCCAAGTGGGGTATATTCATGAGTAAGGTATATGCTGATAAAAAGCTCGGTTATGGCAGGGTGAAAGAATTTCCCATACCGGAGAACATGAAGAACCAAATATACTCAGCAGATCCTTTGGGATGGAGAGATCTGTATACAGACAGTGTAGCAGTAGATGAAGGTAATGGCGACGCCGGTGATTTTATTAATACCCCGGCTCCACAATCAGACAATAAAGAAATTGAAAAAATTGGTATCGAAAGCCAGATACCCAAAATCACACCTGATACGGGCAAATCTAAAAAACCGGATGATAAAAAAGATAAGAAAGGTACAGCACCTATCATAAATCCGGCGGACGATAAAAACAAAAAACCGGCAAAGCCCAAGGAAAATGATTATTGATGCTGTTCGCCAGGTATTATTCTATGATCTTTTCCATATGGATCATTTTACCTTCTTCATTAATACCTTCCAGAACGACCCTCATCTTTCTTGTGAAATCATTATTATAAAAAATTACCGGTATCTTAAGGGTCTTTGCATCGGTTAAAATATAAGGCAGCCACAGTAAGGTCGTCCTCGCATCTGTACCCGTTGTTGTATTTGTTTCCGAATAATCGGGTGAATAGAATTCTTTTATTGGTGAGTAACCCGCCACCCTTACCATCTTCAGGTCCGTTACTTTTGGCCGCCGGTCGATCAGGTCATCACCTTTTTTTGTATAAATAGATATAGCCGGTCCCAGCTTACCTGCGTCATTCCTTGTTCCGAAATAAGGGCTTATGATTTTAATGTATGCGATACTGGTCATCCATAAATTATCTACTTCAGAGACATCAGCGATACGTTCATCAATAAAATATAGTGGCGGACCCGCATCTGCATTTCTTTGCAATATGCCACTCCTGTACCTTAGATAAGACCTGACATCCCGCGATTGATCAGCCATTTCATCGTGTAATATATCATATGCCTCTGAACTGGCACCCCCCTTGAATAATCCCGTTGCATATCTTTCGTCCAGTTTTAGCACCGGGTCATTTCTCCAGTTATTCCGGTTTTTTACAGAAACGGCCTCCAGGGTCTTTTCACTGAGTGGCTGATTTGCTTTACTGTTAATGTAATAATTAAAAAGAGAGGCTGCCTGGTTTAATTTCACATAACCCGTGGTATCAGGCACTAAATAACTACCGGGATTATAGAGGGAAACAGGTTGCCTGGACGTATAATTGGATGTACTGAAAGCCATCTGTGTATTCCAGGTCTTGTTCTTGTTGAAGGAAAACAACACCCTTGCCGTATCATAAAAGATCAACCCGCTTTGCGTTAAAAGGCCGGAGCTCTCCGGGCGCATGGTATAAAAATTATTGGTACTGTCTTTTGTTTTTATTATGAGGTTCACTATTTCTTCGGGTGGTAATTTTGCCATGACCTCCTTACCTACCTGCCCGCGAACAGCCAGGTAATCATCAGCAGGATAATTTATCCGGGGCAT
>DATHEH010000122.1:0-13409 GCA_035318685.1 Ferruginibacter sp. | reverse complement strand
CCATGAGCCGCACGGTGTCCAACAGCAAATTTGAAAGCGGGATCATATTCGAGTTTGATACAGAAACAGCAATCGTTGAATATAATATACTGAATAATATATCAAGTGGTGTACAGTTCAATACAAGAAACCTGACCGTTGTTTCCAATTGCGTGATCAGGAAAAATCTGTTCTCAAAACTGGGGATAGGAGGTGGCGTGGGCACAGCAGGAGGTATTATGATCATCAGTGAAGGAACAGAGAATGCCATAATCACTAATCTGGACATTTACAACAATACCATAACTGTAGAACCGAGTAAACCTCCTTACCATGCCATCGATCTTGGGTCAATTGATTTCGGTTCGGGAACCGGCATCAATATCAGGAATAATATTGCAACAGGTTTTGCGGATGCATGGCTCACCGCCGGAAACAGCACCAACTTACGCAACGTGGTTGTAACGCATAACGACGCATGGAACAATGGCAATAATAACCTGCCCCGTTTTCCGGGAGGGAACCCTACCAATTATACTTACAGTAATAATATCTCTGCAGATCCGCAGTTTGTTAGTGTGCCTGGCAACGATTATAGATTAAGGGCCGGTTCTCCCTGCATAGATGCAGGAGTTAATGTAGGCATACCCTACCTCGGGTCTGCACCCGACATGGGATATATTGAATTTGGTTCCGGCGGACCATTACCCATCAAACTTCTTGCATTCAGTGTAAGAGAGAATAACGGGAAGAATCTTTTGCAATGGACCACAGCTACAGAAAATAACAGTGATCACTTTAATGTGCAAAGGAGCAGTGATGCGCAAAACTGGAGTACAATTGGGACTGTTAACGCCAGTGGGTTTTCCACAACAGAAATAAGATACAGTTTTACAGATGGTATTCCCATGAAAGGAATGAACTATTATCGCCTGGCAATGATAGATAAAGATGCTGCGCTGGAATATAGCAAGATCGTTTCAATCTCGGCAAGAGAAAATACCGGGCTGGGTATAACATTCATTGATATTTCAACCGGGGCAAATACAGCGATCCTGAAAATAAACAGTATACAGGCGCAATCCGCAAATCTTTCCATCATAGACGTAAGTGGAAGAACCGTATTGAACTCGGGGATACAGCTTCAGCGGGGAACTAATACTATTACAAAAAATATTCCCAACCTGCTACAGGGTATTTATTATGTGAAGTTGTTTACTGCAGATGAAGTGCTGGTAAAAAATGCACTTACCCGGAATTAAAAAATAAGCCAAAAAGACCCCGTTCAGCCATGACGGGGTCTTTTATTTGAAAGCGCATTTAACACGGTTATT
Source organism: Ferruginibacter sp. (assembly GCA_035318685.1). Lineage (GTDB taxonomy): Bacteria > Bacteroidota > Bacteroidia > Chitinophagales > Chitinophagaceae > Ferruginibacter. The sequence continues at coordinate 12,096 of DATHEH010000122.1, read as the reverse complement.
TTCACTTACTACAGAAAGAAAGCACCCGTATTATTCCGAAGTACATCCTTTATCTTCTCCCGTAGAAAACCGGTGATCATGGTCTAAAAATACCTGTATGTGTAATAAGACACAGGCATTTAAAATAACTTAAATAGCACTACGTTCTAAATAGAGCAACACTATCCTGACATTACCGTAAATTGATATTTGAACAGCTTATCGTGGATAACTGAATTTTTAATGTGTATAAGCTTTGGGAGAATGTTAACGTATGGTATGATTTTTGACAACGTAATACTGTTCAAAGCAAAATAAAATCCTATGAAAATTAAAAACGACTCTCAGCGGAGCTGTATTTTTTTAATCCAATACAGCTCATCCCCTGCAATTTTTAAGGAATAAATAATTTAATTACAGTTAAACTGTGGAAATTAAAATTTCAACAGCTGTAATTAACTTATGCATAAAGTCTACTACCCTTAGACTAACCCACCCCGGCAGATCAACAAAATACAAATTTGAAAATGTGAGAAATATTTTCAACTGGAAGACATATGTGTTGACGTTTCGTGTAAGAATACAGTTTTCGAATTTTCTCTATAAGTAAAATGTTCAATGTTCTACATGCTCTTATTTTCTTATTTGTGAGTTTTGCAAAATGAATCCAACCTGGTGTTTGATGTAGCCAGGTAACCAATATTCGATAAAAAACAAACATATCCTTATGAAAATCAATTACTCTTCCGTAAGAAGATCTGTGCTTACTATTTTCTTACTCTTCGTCTTCGCATTTAGTTTTGCCAGCACTTATTATGTCAGTACAACAGGTAATGATGCAACCGGTAATGGCACCAGCGGTAATCCCTGGAGAACGCTTTACAAAGCAACCTCCACTGTAACGGCATTTGGAGATATTATCCATATCAATGCCGGCAACTATACAGAAACCCAGAGAAGTAATTTAAGGGTTGGTATAAGTATCGAAGGAGCAGGTTGGGCAACCACCATAATCAGGAGTGATATTACCGGTCAATGGTCTCAATTGCTTTCTCTCAGTTCTCCACAGGATACGAATGGCGCTCAAAGCATTTCAGGTATAACATTGGATGGGCAATATGTGAATGAAACCACCAATAAAACATGGATAGCGATATGGGTGAACGGAAGAAGCAATGTCAGCATCCACGATTGTAAGATCATAAATTTCCGTGACCGTGGTGTGATCTTCGATGGCAATGATGTGACTGATCCGGTAATGGACCCGGGTCACCATGCAACAGGTAATAAATTCTATAATAATACTGTTTTAAATTCTGCTGCAGGAACAGGTTCTTATGGCGGAGGTCTTTTAAATATTGGCGGGCAGCTGGGGATGGAGATCTATGGTAATACGATGATCCAGGACCAGCGTGTAGCTTTCAAAAATGGCTGGCCGCTAAAATATTGGGACAACGGATGGTTAAGAGGGATCAAGATATATAATAACACACTGGTAAAAGCTCCCTATGTTGGTTCATACCCGGGAGAGAATGGTGACTGGGATTTTGCGATCGAATTTTTTAATATACAGGGAATAGAGATCAATAATAATAACATACAGGGAAGTATTGACCTTAATTATAACAGGAAAGGTGCTTATGCCTATAGTGCGTGGATACACCATAATAATGTAAACCATGCAACACTCAATTCAAATTTTGAAAGCGGTGTCATCCTTGAATTCAGAACGGAATCTGTACTTATTGAATACAATACTTTCAATAATGTATCCAGCGGTGTTCAGTTCAATACAAGGACCATTAGCCAGGATGGCGGCTATCCAAACCCCGGCGGGGGAACGCCGGTTGGCGGATTCAGCCAGTTAAAAGATAATGTGATCAGGCATAACCTGTTTACAAACGTTTACCAGGGCAATGGCACAGGCACGGGTTGCGGAATATGTGTTATCAGTGAAAGCGGTAACGATCCGCAGATACAAAATATGGACATCTATAATAATACCATAGTAGCCAAAGCGGGTGATGCGCCATGGATAGGACTTGATTTTACATCAGGAGAAAATGGTACTGCTACCGGCATAAATATCAGGAACAATATTGTGCAGGGTTTCCAGGACAGGTGGTTAAAAGGCAGTAGCCCAACAACCAATATGACCGGCGTAGTGGTTACCCACAATGATGCTTTTAGCAACGGTGGTAGCAATGCACCCGGCTGGCCCGGCGGAAATCCAACGTCTTATACTTTCAATAATAACTTAAGTGTTATTCCACTATTTGTATCATCAACTGATTTTCATTTGCAGCCTTCTTCAACGCTGATAGATATTGGCGTTAATGTAGGATTACCTTTTACCGGTATTGCTCCTGACAGGGGATATGCTGAGTTTGGTTCAGGGGCGCTACCCATTACGTTAATTGATTTTACCGTAAGGGAAACCAATGGCAACAATCTTCTGCAATGGAATACAGCATCAGAAAGTAACAGTGATTATTTTAATATCGAGAGAAGCGGTGATGCGCAGAACTACCAGGTGATCGGCCGTGTAAGTGCCAGTGGTTTTTCTACAACAGAGATAAAATATAATTTCACAGATGCCATCCCCCTGAAAGGAATGAATTATTACCGCCTGGTGATGGTAGATAAAGATGCTTCAAAGGAGTACAGTAAAATAGTTTCCATATCCAACAGGGAAAATGATGCGCTCAGCATCACCTACATTGATCTTTCTTCCGGTTCAAATACGGCCACGATAAGGGTAACAAGCACACAGGCCCAATCAGCCAATCTTTCTATTATAGATGTAAGCGGAAGAACCATATTAAATTCAAGCGTGATCCTGCAACAGGGAAGCAATACCATTAGCAAAAAAATCCCGTCGATACCAAATGGTATATATTATGTGAAGTTGTTTACCAACAATGATGTTGTTGTAAAAAATGCATTGAGCAGGAATTAATATTATTATTATGAGAAAGCAGAGCCCCTTCAGCACTGAAGGGGTTTTACTTTTGAACAAGTTTCAGGAAGCCCTCTAAGCCCCACTTTCAAATAAATTATCCATCAAAAGGTTTGATTTTCACCTATCTGCACCGCACAGCCATATTCTTTGACAGTTTTACAAATTATATTTTATATTGTGCGTTAATTACCCCGAAAGAAGATCCAATACCTGTACTGATACCGCCTGATCATTCCATTCCCGGCATTTTATATTTTTAAAAAATAGTTCAAATGAAAGCTATTTTATCTGCTGCAAGAAGCAGCCTGTTTATTTTGTTCCCTGCCAGCCTGCTGGTCTTTTGTTTAAGCAGTAATGGTTATGCTGCTACATGGTACATAAGCCCTGCAGGAAACGATGTTACGGGTAACGGGTCTGTTGGCACACCCTGGAAAACACTATACAAAGCCACACAAACCGTAGTCACCACTGGAGATATCATTCATGTGACTACAGGAACTTATATAGAAACACAACAAAGTTTACTGGCAGCAGGCGTAAGTATCGAAGGAGATGGGATCAGCTCTATTATTAAAAGCACCGTTACTGCAGACTTCACCGAGATACTGGCACTTGGCTCTCCCGAAGGAACAAATGGCAACCAGCACATCAGTAATTTAAAATTTGACGGCCAGGGTCTCTCTACTTACTGGGCCATTTGGGTAAAGGGAAGAAGCAATGTAAATATATATAACTGTACCATTGTGGATTTTAAAGACAGGGGCGTATTGTTCAGCGCAAGAAGCGAGCTTTCCGACAATCCTCCTGCTTTTGCATATTCCACCGGGAACAGCTTCCACGATAATATTGTAAATAATTGCGCTGCTTATAATCTTTCAACAGGCATTTATGGCAGAGGTTGTTTGAATATTGGTGGCCAGGATGGAATGCAGATATACAATAATACCATTATTCAAAACAAAAGGCCGGAAGGTTACAATGGCTGGCCCATTAAATACATCAATAATGGTTACCTGAAAGGCTGCAAGATCTATAATAATACACTTACCAAAATTCCTTTCGGGGGTCTTTATCCCGGCGAGACAGGTTGGGATTTCTGCATTGAATTGTTTAACATACAGGGACTGGAGATATACGGCAATACGATCCAGGGTAGCATTGATCTGAATTATAATACCAAAGGATCTTATGCTTATTGTGCCTGGATACATGACAACAACATGAGTCGTGCCACGCTTAATACAAAGTTCGAAAGCGGGATCATATTTGAATTTGATACCGAAACAGCCATTGTCGAAAACAATACCATAAATAATGTTTCCAGTGGTGTTCAGTTCAATACCCGAAACGGCACCATTATATCTGACTGCGTAATAAGTAAAAATACATTTACAAACCTTGGCCATGGCGACGGTGCCGGCACTGCGGGTGGTATTGTTATGATCAGTGAAGGAACAAATAATGCGGTGATAACCAACCTCACCATTTATAAAAACACCATAACAGCCGCACCCGGTAAAGAACCTTTCTTCGGAATAGATTTTGGTTCAGGGGAGAACGGGAATGCAACGGGTGTTTATATCAAAAATAATATTGTACAAGGTTTTCCGTTGGCCTGGCTGAAAGGCAGTGTTCCAACACATATGAGTGATGTAGTGCTCACACTCAACCATGTCAGCGCCAATGGCAATGATAATGAACCTTCCTGGCCGGGAGGTGACCCGGGTAATTATAAATACACAAATAAATCTGATGATACCAGGATCCAGAATGGTAATTACTTTCGCACCAACAACTAAATGCCTCTCAGGAAACAATGCTGTGCTTATGATTGTTGGAGATATTCTCCATTGTCCACTGCACTTTTCTTTCAAACAGGTGTTGGCGAACGGGGCAATCACTTTTTGTACAGATCCTGCAGGAAAAATCCATACAGCCGTCTGAATGAACAAACAATTCTACAGACTCTCCATATTCTTTTTTAACAAGGCTTGACAATGCGTCGATCTCTTTATGGGCTTCGTTTACATTAAGATACCAGGGCACAGTAAGATGACAATCCAAATGCATCCTGCTGCCATATTTAATGATGCGCAGGTTGTGCAGGTCGATCCAGTTCTCCCTGCGGTTATTATTGAGCATAACAACCATTTGTTTTAAAAGCGCAGTATCGGCTTCATCCATGATACCCGCTACCGAACTTCGAATGATCTTGTAGCCGGTAAAAATGATGATGAAAGAAAATAAAATGGCTACGGCACTGTCTATCCAGGTTAAGTTTGTAAATAAAATGAGGATCAATCCAACGATAATGCCCAATGTTGACCAGGTATCTGATTGCAGGTGTTTGCCGCTTGAGATCAACGCAAGCGAATTATTCTTTTTACCGGTCCTGATGCAGGTAGCACCGGCAAAATAATTTATAAGTCCTGTTATTGCCACCAGCACCACACCGTAATCCAGTTTTTGTATCTCATGCGGGTGAAGCAGGTTGTTCACTGCTTTGTAAATAATAAAGAATCCTGCAATGGTTACAAATGTGCCTTCAATGGCTGCAGAAATAAATTCTACTTTACCATGGCCGTAAGGATGATCCTGGTCCATGGGCTTGGCAGATATATAGAGGCTGTATACACCAAAGAACCCCGTCACCACGTTAACAATGCTTTCCATGGCATCTGTTAAAATGGCCACAGAGCCTGTAATGTACCATGCAGCTGTTTTTACAATAAATAATAATAAGGAAATGACTGCAACTATCTTTTGTATCCTGAGGTTATGCTGTGCTGTTTGCAATGCAGTGATTATTGAATGGTAAAGATACAGCAGCAATTGAAACCGTGGTTAAGCTAGCAGTTTAATTGTAAACGTTTGGCAGGGTTAGCCGCTGCAAATGAATAGATGCTGTTACGGATATAATCATTATCCGCATAAGGATTTAAAAAATTCTTTAATTCTCCCGGGGAGGTAATGGCAAATGATTTTGGCAAATAACCCATACCCCAAAAACTACCCCGCTCTATCAAAAGACAAAGTTTTTCTTCGATGGTAATTCCTTCATCCACTAATACAAAGGTGGGCAGTTTTTCTTCCAGGGCTGCCATGGCCTTCTTTATTTTCGCATTGTAAAGTAAAGCGGGTTCCAGCAGGTCCTTTTCTTTTTTGGAAAAAGGCGTTTTATCCAAAAAGCAAAGCCTGGCATTCAATTCAAATTCTTCCACCATTTTTTTTAACAATACCAACCCCTCGTTGAGTAGATTAAAAGAATAAAGTGAAGGAATATTTTTTTTCTTCTTATCAATTGCCAGGCGGATATAACCACTATTGTCTTCAAAAGCATACAAGGCATATTTTTGCAATGGCTGCTTTTGACTGCTGTTGTACCTCGGCCACAACCGCTTTATTTCCGTACTTTCCAAAACAATGGCCTCCAGTTCAGTTGCGCATTGCTTATAGCTTACCTTAAAAATATGGCGGATAAAATTTTGCCTCTTCCGGTCAGGGTCATTGTGTGTAAAATGACTGCTCACCCTTTTTTTAAGGTTAATGGCCTTGCCTACATAAATGACCTTGTCCTTGCTGTTGTGAAAATAATAAACACCGGCCTTTGGCGGCAGATTATCGATGACCGTCTTATCCAAATTTAACGGGAGCCACTGTTCAGCAGATGTTTTCTTCAGCATCTGGTCAATGTGTAATTGTGCGCCGTTTGCCAGCATATGCTCAAACAACTTTACCGTTGCTTTTGCATCTCCTCCTGCCCTATGCCTGTTCTCGATATTGATATTTAAAGAACGGCAAAGATTACCGAGGCTATAAGAGGGTAATCCCGGGAAGATCTTCCTTCCCAAACGAACGGTACATAATTTTTTTGCCGCCAGCTCATATCCTGATCTTTTAAGGTGATGCTTTACAAAAGAGTAATCAAAATTCACATTGTGTGCAATGAAGACCGATTCATTCAAGATACCGAAAAGCACATCCGCTATTTCATCAAACAGGGGCGCATCCCTTACCATTGCATTGTCAATACCCGTTAGCGCTGTAATGTAACGGGGTATGGTTTGCTGTGGATTTATTAAGCTCTCAAAATGCTTTACGATCCTTTCCCCGTCGTGTACGAATACAGAGATCTCGGTAATGCCATTTGCTGAAGCATATCCACCCGTTGTTTCAATATCTACAATTGCATACATCATGAAACCCGAAAATACTAATTAATTTAGTGAAACAAAGATTTTTTCTGCTACACGGAATTTTGCACATTTGACAAATAAATATTGATACATGGAATGACATTTTTAAAACTTACGGTTGGTGGGTACAGCAACCGCGGCCATCGCCGTGGCCGGTGTACCACCGGCCACTATCTTATCACTAAATATATTTTCAATAGAACAACAGGTAAATAAATTAATCTATGGACATAGCATTTTTTCCTTTCCAGGTATTGGATTGGTCGGGTATTTCAAAAGAAGAACGCAAGGGAACAACAGGCCAGGCATACTGGCGGGTCTTTAAGATGGGTGATACCAGGATAAGGATGGTTGAATATTCACCCGGCTATTTTGCAGATCACTGGTGCAATAAAGGCCATATCATGTACTGTATCGAAGGTGAAATGACAACCGAACTTGAGGACGGAAGATCATTCACACTTTCACAAGGAATGACATACCATGTTGGCGATGACAGTAATGCTCACCGCAGCAGGACGGAGAAAGGCTGTAAATTATTTGTGGTGGACTGAGCCGTATCATCGTTCAAGGCGTTTAAAGTCGTTTCAGGGTTAACAGCCCTAATGTTTGAAATGCCTAAATGTCTTAAACGACTTAAACGACTTAAACGTCTGAGACCCCTGAGACGTCTGAAACGACTTAAACGTTCGAAACCTTATCCTTCTCGTCGGGGTGTGTAAACTTATACACTGCATCTTTATGCCTCAACATTTTTATTAATTGAATAATGGCGGTCAATGCAAATATTCCACCGATTATCCAATTCAGGTATTGCTGGCTGTTGGCGATCCTTTGTACCATCCATTTGCCGCCAAAAATAAAAATGCAGTTTCCCAACAGGGTGCCGATACCAATACCAAGTATATAAATATTGTATTGCGCATTTACAGGCTGCAGTATCTTTTTCGTAAACAACACCGTACTCCATCCGAACCAGAAGGGTATTTGCACGGGATTGATGGCACACATGAACATACCCAGTAAAAACCTGTGCATGTCGTTTTGCAACATAACATTTTTAGCATCGTCGCCTCCTTTTGCCGCAGCAACAAAACTGCCCACCGCCAATGCAAGAATGATCAGCAGCGTAAGCCATTCCATTACCTGCATCAGCTTATGCTGCCTGCTTACCCAATCTATACCAACTAAAGATATACGCACATAGATCATCTCCACCAATAATGAGCCGAAGGAAAAGTACAATGCCTGCATAATGCTTTCCTGGATACCGATCTGCATAGCTGCAATATTCAGGGTACCCAGCGGCAATGAACCCAGGAAACTAATGAGAAGGCCCCAGAAGAAAACACGAAGCAATCTTGACATCAAACAAAGATAAGAACCAATAAGAAGATTGGGCTAATTGAGTAAATGAACTTTATCTTTTGGGCAGAAAAAAATTATTTCTTTGCGAACACGGATAAGGATACGGTGAGTTTGTCCGACATAGAAACACTGCTTCCTCCAACAGCAAAATGCCGCCTGTTGATCTCAAATTCTCCGTCGAAAACATATCCGCCATCCTTTGGCGTTGCACCAAATCCAAACTCAACGGGCTTTGATACACCCTTAATTGTGAGGATGCCAAATACATAGAACCTGCCGGCAGCAGTTGATTTCACAACCTTTGTACTCTTAAAATGTATGGTCTTGTATTTTGCAACATCAAAATATTCGCTTTTGCGCAGGTGCCCGTCCCGGGAATCATTATCGGTATCAATGGTATTGGCATCAACAGAAACATCAAAGCCCGATGCTGCAAAATTTACCGGGTCAAATTTGATCGTCCCCTTCAGACCTGTAAAATCACCACCGGTCTTTATACCAAAATTCCTGATCACAAAATGCACTTTACTGCCTGCATCAGCTGGGGTATATGTTGCCTGGGCCATTACAAAGCCCAGGCTCAGCGAACATAATAAAACGGCGACCAGTTTTTTCATGACTTAAATTTAATTAAAACTACCGAAATCATTCAACAAAATGAGAAGTGTGTTGTTAGCTTAACAGCCCAATAACTATTCTATTTTTAACGGAACAGCAGGAAGTACATCTATGTTGTCTATGCTCCTATGTGGTTCACCTTATTGACGTGAAGTATTGATTTAGGTACAGCCATAAGGTTGTATTTTTACCCAAAGCAATTGTTATTACTAACTTTAACTGCCTGGTCTTGCTAAAAACATCAACCATACAACTCTTACGGTTCCCCTTTTCTTTTTTCCTGATGCCGGTATATTGGTTTGCATTGAGTCAAACTATAGCAATAAATGTACAGGATGCCATCCTCGTTTTTATTATCCTGCATTTGCTGGTTTACCCTGCCAGTAATGGCTACAACAGTTATATGGACAGGGACACAGGAAGTATAGGGGGTGTGGAAAATCCGCAACAACCAACAAAACAACTGTTCTACGCAACTATTCTGTTGGATATCACCTCTATTATAATCAGTTACTTCATAAGCATGTATTTTTTCATTGGTATCATTGCATACATACTGGCATCAAGAGCTTATAGCTACCGCGGTATCCGGTTAAAAAAATACCCGGTCATTGGTTATTTAACGGTTGTTATCTTCCAGGGTGCCCTCACTTTCTTCCTGGTAATGCATGGAAGCAGCTCTGATAAAACGCCCGATATACCTTTTGCAGGCATGCTTACAGCAGCTTTACTGATCGGCGGATTTTACCCGCTCACACAGATCTACCAACACGAAGAAGACAGAAAGGATGGCGTAATTTCTATCAGCAGTATGTTAGGTTACCGGGGCACTTTCTATTTTACAGCCATCATCTATTTGCTGGCAGTTTGTTCTCTGGCCTTTTATTTGATATCTAATCTTGAAGAGAAGAATTTTTTTATGATCCAGGTCTTTTTTTTACCGATCCTCGTATATTTTCTGTGGTGGTTCAAACAAGTGATCAAAGATACCGGGACAGCGAATTTTAAAAATACCATGCGCATGAATTTACTGGCTTCCTTTTGCAGTAATTCTGCGTTTATTACTTTACTAATACTTGAAAAGTTTTGAGCAAAATAGTTTCTATAGCAACCGGCGTTCCTCCCTATAAGCACGATCAAAATAACATCTGTTCTTTTGCCGACAATATCTACAGCAGGGATGAGACCGATAGCCGTAAGCTGAAATTCCTTTACCGGCAAAGCGGTATTCAAACCCGGTACTCGGTGATACCTGATTATAGCCTGCCGCCCGGGGAAAGGGAATTTTATTCAAGATCGGCAGACCTTGAGCCTTTTCCTGACCTTGAAAAAAGAATGAAGTGGTTCATGGATAATGCAGCTGAGCTTTCGATACAAACCATTGAAAAATGCATTGCCGGCAAGATCAGTAAAGACGAGGTAACACATTTGATCACGGTGAGTTGTACAGGCATGAGTGCTCCGGGCCTTGACCTGGAAATAATGGAAGCCATGGACCTGCCGAAAAATATTTTCAGGACCTCGGTGAATTTTATGGGCTGTTATGCAGCCATCCATGCCCTCAGGTTAGCGGATGCGATCTGCAATTCGCAGGAGAAAGCAAATATTGTAATTGTATGCACGGAATTCTGCACCTTGCATTTTCAAAAAGAGAGTTCTATTGATAATATTACCGCCACACTATTATTCGCAGATGGTTGCGCCGCGGTTTTGGTACAGCAAAATAACACAGCTTTAAAAGGCATAACCATCAAAAACTTTTTTTCTGATGTGGCCTTTAAAGGCAAACATGACATGGCCTGGAAATTATCTTCAAAGGGATTTTTGATGACACTATCCGGCTATGTACCCGATGTGGTGGAAAAGGATTTTGATACCTTATTCACACAGGCACTGTCAAATGCATCAATGCGTAAAGAGGATATCACCCATTGGTGCATGCATCCCGGCGGAAGGAAAATACTCGAAGCGATCGAAAAAAGCATTTCCCTGCCGCCCTGCACACTTCGTTATTCATATGAAGTGCTGGCCAACTATGGCAATATGAGCTCTCCAACCATTTTATTTGTGCTGCAAAAGATCTTCGATGAATTAATGAATAATCCCAGAGAAGACGCTAATATATTTGGTGCAGCATTTGGCCCGGGGCTAACAATGGAAACCTTTATCGCTACTTATGATTGATCTTTCTGCCAGGTCGTATAAAAAGGAATTTTTGGATAGTGATAACATTCCTTTTGCCGACATCAGGCAAAACATGAAAGAACTGAATACCGTTAATACCCTCCTCGGCGGGCATAAGATCACCCTTGATGGTATAAAAGAACTGGCGCTCTTATACCCGGCAGGTAAGCCCATTTCCATTTGCGAGATCGGCTGCGGTGGCGGCGATAATTTACAGGTCATAAAAAAATATCTCCGGAAAAAAAACATACCGGCAACCTTTACCGGCATTGATATTAAGCCGGAATGCATTGCTTTTGCAAAGCAACAATACCCCGACCTGTATGCAGAATGGATAACAAGTGATTACCGGCTGGTGAACTTTGGAGACCGGAAACCCGACATCATCTTTTCTTCTCTTTTTTGCCATCACTTTACCGGTGAGGAATTAAGGTCAATGCTGATCTGGATGAAAGAAAATACCGGCAGGGGTTTTTTTATCAACGACCTGCATCGCCACCCACTGGCATATTACAGTATAAGCTTCATTACCCGTATTTTCTCAAGATCTTACCTTGTAAAAAATGATGCACCACTTTCTGTGGCAAGAGGATTTACAAAGAAAGAATGGAATGATATCTTTGAGGCTGCAGGAATTAAGCGGTTTTCCATTCAATGGAAATGGGCATTCCGATACCTGATCATCTATAGCAATGATAGGAAATAACAAATACGACAGCTGCATCATCGGCGGCGGACTTGCGGGCCTGGCCTTATCCATACAACTGGCTAAGTTGGGTTATACTGTGG
>DATHEH010000121.1:0-9653 GCA_035318685.1 Ferruginibacter sp. | reverse complement strand
TAAGAACCAGGATACATGGATGCTGACCGGTATTGCATTCATGGAAAACTCCGGTTCGCATTCCCTGATGAGGTTAAGGTTTACCAGCAGTTATGTTAATGGCAGGGTTATATTGGAAGGTGTTTCAACTATAAAGGGCTCGATCATGTCACTCCTTGGCCTGGCAACCGATTCTTTTTTCCTGGTAAAAGTCTCCAGCAGGCCGCAGCAGATCATTAGAAGCATGAATGATTGTTTCCTGGAAGAGCAAAGACCAAAGAAGGATACGGTGACTGTTCCGTTCATCAAGAAAAAACCTGCAGACACAATTGTGAAGACAAAACCAACGCCTGTTATTCCAAAAAAGCCCACAGACAGCATAGTAAAAATAAAACCTCCTCCTGTTATTACTAAAATTGACAGCCCCAAAAAACCTGATCCGCTAATAAAAAGGAAAAACAAGGAACAAAATCATATAGAAGTGAATGTCAGGGATATTACCCTGAATGTGTATGATAATGGTATGATCGATAATGATACGGTGAGTATTTATTACAACGGCAAGCTATTAATGAACAAGCAGCGTCTTTCTGAAAAACCTATTGTTATAAAACTGGAACTTGATGAGAAACAAAGCCGGCACGAGATAATCATGTTTGCCGAAAATCTTGGCAACATACCACCCAATACAGCGCTCATCGTTATTTACGCCGGAACCAAACGATATGAATTATTTTCCAGCGCAAGCCTGGAAGAAAATGCAGTACTGGTTTTTGACTACAAGCCAAAGAGTCCTTAAAAATACCCGTTTTTATCCGTAGCCTGTGTTCCACCGGTCACTATCCTGGGGGTAGTGAAACAGAAAAACTGACCTCTTTCCCATTGGCAGCATCTGCCAACACAGCCCTTACGGAATCAGTACCATAATCTACTCCTATAACAAAGACATCCTTGTTCATATACTTAAAGATCGGTAATGGGTTTATATTTTGGCACCAATGCCTTCATCACAACCCAGGCGATCAGGTAAGCCACGGCGCATATGGCAAACATAATGGTATAACCTGTTTGGATATGTCCCAGCGCTTTGTAATGATCAAATAATGCACCACCTATCTTTGAGATCAATACACCACCCAACCCGCCTGCCATACCCCCGATGCCTACAACGGAGCCGACTGCTTTCTTGGGAAACATGTCAGACACGGTAGTAAAAATATTTGCTGACCATGCCTGGTGTGCAGATGCGCCGATACCAATAAGTATAACAGGTATCCAGAAACTAATGTATCCTAAGGGTTGGGCAGCCAATACGATCAGCGGAAAAAGTGCAATGACAAACATTGCTTTCATGCGGCCATCGTATGCATTGTATCCTTTTTTTATAAAGTAGGTTGGGAACCAGCCGCCCCCAACACTTCCGAACATCGTCATGGTGTACAACACAGCAAGCGGTAACATGATCTCTGTTTTTACCATGCCGTACTGTGCTTCCAGGTATTTTGGCAACCAGAATAAAAAGAACCACCATACACCATCGGTCATGAATTTACCAAATACGAATGCCCAGGTTTGTTTATATCCCAATAATCTGAACCAGGCTACTTTTTCTTTTTGCTCCGTAACCAGTACGGCTGCTTCGGTATCCGAATTGATATAGTCCAGTTCTGCTTTAGATAATCTTTTTTGTTTTTCCGGCTTGTCATAAAAGATCCACCAGAATATCACCCAAATAAAACCAATGGCGCCGATTATGGCGAAAGCGCTTTGCCATCCCCAATGTAAAGCGATCCAGGGAACGGTGAGCGGCGCCAGTATTGCACCAACATTTGCACCTGAGTTAAAAATACCCGTGGCAAATGATCTTTCTTTTTTTGGAAAATATTCCGCTGTTGCTTTAATAGCTGCAGGAAAGTTACCGGCTTCACCAAATGCAAGTACAGCACGGGAGATCATAAAACCCAGTATAGATACGGGTATTACCAAACCCATTGTTGCAAAGATGCCGGTAAATGCTCCGCCGATCTCAATAGCATAGGCATGCATGATGGCGGCGAGTGACCAGATGATGATGGCCCAGGTAAATCCTTTCTTTGTTCCAAGTTTATCAATGAAGCGGCCGGCAAACAACATAGAAATGGCATAGGCAAACTGGAAAACGGCGGTGATATTTGCATAATCACTGTTGCTCCAGGAAAATTCTTTTGAAAGATCCGGTGCTAAAAGACTTAAAACCTGGCGGTCGAGATAATTCACCGTGGTTGCAAAAAATAGCAGGGCACAGATCGTCCAGCGGTATTTTCCAATTTTTTCCATGTTCATACAGCGCGTTTTGGTTTATTTCTTTCGATCGTTAATGATGGCCATCACCCTTTTCGTTTCAGCAGTGAGCAGGTCATATTGTTTGTTAGCCATTACTTCTTTGCTGATGAGTTTACTTCCCATGCCTACTGCAGATACACCGGCATGGAACCAGGCTTCAATATTTTCCCTGCTGGTATCAACGCCACCTGTTGGCATGAAGATCATTTTTGGGAACAGCTCTTTTATCGCCGACATAAATGCCATACCAATGATATTACCCGGGAACAGCTTCACCATTTTGGCTCCCAGGTTTTCAGCAGCAATGATCTCCGTCGGCGTCATGCAACCCGGTATCCAAAACATATTATTCGCATTGGCAACTTTGACAACCGATTTCACCAGTCCCGGGCTGATGATATAATCGCAACCGGCATCAATAAATATTTCTGCCATAGCAGCATCTTTAATGGTACCCACACCCAGGTACATATCCTTCAACTCCGATTCACAAAATTTTTTCACGGCTTTGAAATTTGTGATCGCTTCTTCTCCTCTGTTGGTATATTCAACCGAACGGATGCCGGCAGCATACAATGCTTTTAAGAGTTCGATACTTACGCCTGCGTCAGGATGATAATAGAGTGGCAGCAATCCCTGCTTAATGATCTGTTGAATTATGGTTTCGGGTTTATGCATTTTTTATGTTTGCGCTTATCTCTTTTACGGTTTGATCGGTGGTATCCCCTTTTATGAATAATTTGTTGAAAGCTGCTGCTGTGGCAAAGTCCAGTGTTTGCTGCGGAAGGTTGTCATTATTCAACCCGTAGATCAGTCCTGCCATAAAACAATCTCCACTGCCTACTTTATCCAGCACTTCAGCTGCCAGGTATTCTGCCGAAACAAATAACTGCTGTTGGTATAAAGTGGTATAATACTGTATGCCTTCATCGCGGTCGAACCTGAAAGTATTGGCCACTGTCTTTACTTTCGGGAATTGCAACTGTATAGTTTTGGATGTTTCCTCAGCCTGTTGAAGATATGCTTTTTTATCATCCTGTTTGATCAGCGCATCCTGCAATGGAATACCCAGCATAACATTCGCAGCCCATAGGTTTCCCATTACGAGGTCGCAATATTGAGCCAGCCGGGGCATTACTTCATGAGGCTGCTTACCGTATTGCCATAATTTATTACGGTAGTTGAGGTCTACTGATATTTTTATACCTTTTTGAGATGCGACCTGCAGAGCTTCTTCGCATACATCAGCCGCATTTTGTGTAAGCGATGCTGCTATGGCGCTGAAGTGAAACCAGCTTATCCCCTCTAAAGCTTTATCCCAGTTGATCATTCCCTTTTGCAGTTGTGCAAAGGAGGATCCTGCCCTGTCGAATATAACGCCGCTGTTCTTTACATCCGTACCCTGTTGTAAATAATAAACACCCACGCGGTTCCCGCTATAATGGATCGGGGAAGTATCGATCTTTTTTTGTTCGAGATATGCGGCTAACTGTTTGGATAAAAAATTATCCGGTAAGGCCGTGCAATACGCCGACGGCATACCCCATAAGGCCAAAGCTGTTGCCACATTAGCTTCTGCGCCACCTACAAAAGCAGCGAGGTTATTCTTTTGCAGCCAGCCACCATCCGCTGAAGGTGACAGGCGCAACAACAATTCACCAAAACATAAAGCTTTATTCATCAGAATTTAAAGTATTCGCGTGCATTATAATAACAGATGTCTGAAATTATCTTTCCTGTCCATGGAATATCATTTGGCAATTCGCCATTCTCAATTTCTTCTCCAAACATATTGCACAATATTCTCCTGAAATATTCATGCCTTGGATAAGAAAGAAAACTGCGGCTGTCGGTAAGCATGCCTATGAATTTACTCAGCAGGCCCATATTGCTCAAAGCGTTCATTTGTTTTATCATCCCGTCCTTTTGGTCGAGGAACCACCAGGCCGAACCAAACTGTACCTTTGCATTGGTGTCCCCGTCATTGAAATTTCCGATCATGGTTGCCATTACCTCATTGTCTGCGGGATTAAGGTTATACAAAATGGTTTTGCCTAATTGATTACTGGCATCCAGCCTGCTCAGGAATTTTGCCAGTGCCCTTGCCTGGCTGAAGTCACCGATGGAATCCCAACCGGTATCTGGTCCGAGTGTTTGCAATTTTCTTGCATTATTGTTCCTCAATGCGCCCAAATGGTATTGTTGTACCCATCCTTTGGCATGATCCCATTTTGCAAATTCTATCAGCATGGCTGATTTGAATTTATGGTTCTCCAATAGCGACAAATTATTTCCCGAGCGTATCTTCAGGAATATGTCTTTGACCTCTGTTTCTGTATAATCCTCTGCATATACCTGCTCCAGCCCATGATCAGAGATCTTACAATTATTGGCATGGAAAAAATCATGACGCTCTTTTAAAGCCTCGAGGTATCCGGTATAAGAAGACACCGAACGGTTAGTAACCGATTCTACTTTATTTACGTATTCATTGAAAGCGATGGCATCATCAACATTCATAGCTTTATCGGGACGGTAAGCCGGGAACACTTTCGTCCGGAGGTCCGGGTCGCCGGCCATCCGTATATGATGTTCAAGATTGTCAACAGGGTCATCAGTGGTGCACAGGTATTGCACCTTTCTGCCGTTCAAAAGATTTTGCACACTGAATTCAGGGCTGCGTAATTTTTCACTTGCCTCGTCATAGATATCTCTTGCGGTTGACGGCGAGAGTATCTTATCAATATTAAAATATCTTTTCAGTTCCAGGTGTGTCCAGTGATATAATGGATTGCGTAAAGTATAAGGGACAGTATTTGCCCACTGCTCAAATTTTTCATAATCTTTTTTGCTCCCGGTACAATAATCTTCGGTTATCCCATGGGTACGCATGGCCCGCCATTTATAATGATCGCCGTAGAGCCAGGCCTGGGTCAGGTTCTGGAAGTTAATATTATTTGCGATCTGGTCGGGTGGCAAATGATTATGGTAATCGATGACCTGCAGGTCTTTTGCAAACTCATGGTATAACTGTTGTGCAGTGGTGGTTTGCAATAAGAAATTTTCGTCTAAGAATTTTTTCATAAGCCTCACCCTCATTCCCTCTCCCGGAGAGAGGGAGGTCCGGCATTTTTTTAATTATAAAATAGTTTTTTAAAAATCATCATTTGCACTAAGATCAACATTAAAGCGATACCCCACGTTTCCACGGGATAAAATCATCCTGGTTAAGCAATACAGCCTTGGGTATCACTTCGCCGCTTGCAGCTTTGATGCAATACTCGAGTATGTCCTCGCCCATTTGTTCAATTGTTTTATCTCCTTCAATAACAGGGCCGCAGTCGATGTCAATGATATCATTCATTCTTTTGGTGAGGTTGCTGTTTGTTGATACTTTGATGGTGGGGCAAACAGGATTGCCGGTTGGCGTGCCAAGCCCGGTAGTAAATAAGATCAGTGTGGCGCCGCTTGCTGCCTTTCCCGTTGTTGCTTCCACATCATTACCCGGTGTGCACACGAGGTTCAATCCTGGTTTTGTTGCCCTTTCGGTATAATCCAACACATCTGTTACGGGTGAAGTTCCGCCTTTTTTTGCAGCGCCGGCACTTTTTATTGCATCGGTGATCAAACCATCTTTTATATTACCCGGTGAAGGATTCATGTGAAATCCTGAACCCACTTTTAATGCGGCATCGTTATAGCTCGTCATTAAGCTGATGAATTTTCTTGCTGCTGCCTCGTCTTTTGTGCGATCAATTAGACTTTGTTCTACGCCACACAGTTCAGGGAATTCTGCAAGCAGGATCCTTCCTCCCAACGCTGCTACCAGGTCACTGCAATAACCTACTGCAGGGTTTGCAGAGATGCCGCTGAACCCATCGCTGCCACCACATTTCACGCCTATACACAATTTGCTCAGCGGGGCAGGCTTTCTTTCTGTTTTGTTGATCTCAATCAACCCGGTAAAAGTTTTTTGAATGGATTCGGCGATCAGCTGCTCTTCGCTTTGTGATTGTTGCTGCTCAAAAATAAATAATGGCTTTTCGAAGTTTGGATTAAGCAGTTTCAAATCATTTACAAAATCCTGTACCTGTAAATTCTGGCATCCTAAACTTAAAACAGTAACGCCGCCAACATTAGGATGGTTGGCATAAGCAGCCAGTAATTTACTCAGCACGGCAGCATCCTGCCGGATACCACCACAACCGCCCTGGTGGTTTAAAAATTTAATGCCATCAACATTTTTAAATACCCTATTACTTTTATCGGGGTGGCCTGCTGATAAATTTATGGAAGAGATGTCCTCACCATGTTTATAGGCTTCCACCAGTTGGTGTGCATAGTGCTTATATTTCGCAGTAACCGCATAACCCAGTTCATTATGCAATGCTTCTCTTATTACATCAAGGTTACGGTTCTCACAAAATACGGTTGGTATGAATAACCAGTAATTGGCCGTTCCTACTTCACCGTTACTACGATGATAACCAGAAAAGGTCCTGTTACTGAATTTTGAAACATCAGGTGCATCCCATTTATAATCTGCCTTCCGGTAAACAAAAGGCTCGGCGGCGTGTTTTAGATTGGCTGTTGAAATGATACCGCCCTTTGAAATATCGGCCTGCGCTTTACCTACGAGCACACCATACATGGTAACCGAATCTCCCTTTTGAAGATCGGCGGTTACAAATTTGTGTTTTGCCGGTACATCATCCTGCAGCATAAATTCTTCACCGTTGAAATTAACCGTTTCACCCTTTGACAAATCCGTCAACGCAACCAATACATTATCCCCGGGATGAACTTTTGCCAGTCTCTGTTTCATTTAAGCTGTTATTTTTTTTGTTTGAACCGCTTGCAGCACTGCTGCCATTCCCAGTTCATCTATTTCATTTAATTTCTCCTGCACCGCATCGGCAAAATCGTGTAAAGTGGTAAGATCATATCCCCATAAAGCATTATCCCGTAATACAGCGGCTGCCATCAAAGCGGGTTTGGTGTTTTGCCATTTTTCATAAAAATAAAAAGCCTTATCATCATTTACCGGGTAATAATTACCATTGGCCTTGCCAAAATAACTACCGTTCTCTTCTTTTACAGCTTTCATGAAATAAATATAAGCAGCAAATCCTGTTGCTATATTTTCCGGAACAGCATCATATAAGGAATAGTATCGCAGCAAAACAGGTATTATCCTTGCTTTCAATTTCAGGGAGTATTGCATGGTAATACTCAGCCACTGGTGATCAATGTATGGATTGCGAAACCTGTCCAGCACCTTTGCGGCAAAATTCTCAGTTTGCTCTGCTGTTGTATGGTATGGTATCGCCACCGCAATCTCTGCTTTCATCAATGAACTGATAAAGCGTGTGGTATTAGCATCATCCATCGCATCCTTAACAGTTTTAATACCTGATAAAAATGCTACACCGCTTGTTAGGATATGTGTGCCGTTCAACAGCCGCAGTTTCAATTCCCTGAATAAATTGATATCATTTGCGATCACTACCCCCTTATCTGCTTTAGCGAAAGATAATGTTTCAGCGATCTCTGAATCACCTTCAATAGCCCAAAGCCTGTATGCCTCACTCATGAACAAAAGATCATCATTATAACCGATCTCTTTTTCGATAGCTTCTTTTAATGCTGCCGCCGGTTTACCCGGAACAATACGATCCACCAATGAATTACAAAAGCGGTTGGCGTTCTCCAGCCAGTCGATGAAGGCTTCGTCAAGACCATTGAGGTATGCCAGTTCTATCACGATGGATTCCAGTTTCTTTCCATTATCCGTTATCAGTTCGGTTGGCACGATCACCATACCTGATTGTTTGCTACCGGCAAAAGCCTTATAACGCTCATATAAAAAAGAAAGTAGTTTTCCCGGGAAGGAAACCGGGGGATGGCGCCGGATATCATCCTGTACCAGTTCAATACCAACTTCTGTTGTATTGCTGATGATTATTTTCATTTGCGGGTTGTGTGCACATTCCAAAACCTTATTCCATTCACTCTTTGCAGAAATCACGCGGCTGATGGCAGAGCAGATAATGTTCTCTTCCTGTTTAATACCGTTCTCAATTCCACGCACACAAATGGTATAAAGCCCGTCCTGTTTTTCAAATGCAGTTGCATCACCCCCGTCAGTAGATTTTACCACAACGATCCTGCCATTGAATATGCCCTGCTTATTCGCTTTATCAATAAAATAATCAGGCAACCCACGGAGCAGCACACCTGTGCCAAATTGCAATACCTTTTCGGGCAGGTCGAACGAGGCCTGGCCGGGTGCAAGCACCTTCTCCGCATTTACGTTCTTTAAAGTATATTTTGATAACAACATAACAACACGTTAAAAGATGAAACTATTATATACCCCACTTTAACCTCCATGCTGGGTATTCACTCGTTATTAATTTCAATGGCCAGGTGCCGTACCATGCATAACCCACCCTTCTTTCATTCTCCACTTCACCAAGTAATTTCTTTTTTTGGCCATCACGACCGGCAAAGAAAGGCTCGTTGGTTTCCAGGTCATAGAACCTGGCCCACACAACAGCAGTAGCATCGGGCACTAATACCCTGTCTTTTCCACCTGTTTCGGCCGGTGCCGGCACATCCACATATTTGTAACCGGTGATCTTTACTTTATTGAACCAATCGATTCCTGCTTTTACAACAGCCTGTACTTCTGCTCCCGGTTTTTCAAAGCGCATGAGAAAACGAAGTATGCCGACAGATTCCTGTCCGCTCAAAGACGGTAATTCATAAGCCCTTGCTTTTGCAGGCAACAAAGTTTTTGCATCATACTGTGCACACCAAACTGTTAAAACCCCGTTCTGTTTTACCTGTGTCTTTAAAATACAGCTGATACCCCGTTCAACAGCGCCTGCACATTTATTGATGTATGCTGTATTCACTACATCCATATCATTGCTGCCTTCCAATACATCCTTGAGTACATTCAACACGTTGATCATTGCATTGTCGTTGAAGGTGATCTCGCTCCGGTAACCGCTAAGGTCAGGGTAGAACTGCGGCCATCCGCCATTTGGATACTGTGCTGTTAATAAATAATCGATCCCTTTTTCAGCGGCTGTTAAAAATCTTTTATCATTTGTTTTTTTGAATGCCTTTACCAGGTAGTTTATTTCATTTGTCGTAGCTTTATTGTCGATGGTGGCATCTTTGCCTGCAGCATAGCCTGATTGTAATTCTTTTTTTTCTTCCGGGATCAATTCGCGATGATAATCAACATTCTTACCCCTGAAATGTTTTGGCCATCCGCCGTTAGCACGCTGGTGCAGCAGCATATTCTCTGCTACAGGGTCGGCGATACCATTATTGTTTAC
>DATHEH010000120.1:0-4973 GCA_035318685.1 Ferruginibacter sp. | reverse complement strand
CCAGACTACCAGGTATCCTTCGAAATGCCTTCGATGGGTAACTTCTGCAATTACCGGGAAGTACATAGAATCGTTTACCTGGCAGATCTTTCCCACTTTGTCAATACCCGAACGATGGGCTGAGAGGTCTCCGCGGAATTTTGCGTCTAATTTTAACTGCAGGTCTTCCGGTGCTTCACTGTATTTGAGTATCGAAACAAAATTCGTATCCATCAATTCTACCATAACTGTTGTGCTGTCTGTGCGCAATCTTTTAAGCAATCTCAACCCTGCATCAAGTACTTCCTTTTTATTGGTTACCATAGATTCCCTGATGGTATCATAGTTGGCGGTTGTTTTTACAGTTGTTACCGCCGTGGCTGTAGATTGGGCGAGAATGGAACTCAACTGGCTGGTCATGGAACTAAGCCGTTCCCTCCCCATCTGTACGGCTGCTTTCCTTACGGTATAATAAGAAGCAAAACTGAAACTGATGATAATAACCAGTAAAAGGGTACATATTAATAATGGCAGGCGTTGCCGGAGAGACAGCCCCCGTAATGTAAATTTTTTTTCCCCTTTTCTGTTGGGTATCAATTCATTCATAGACTCGGAATTTAACAGCCGTAGACTGGCAACAAAGTACTGTATTGCAAAAGTATATGATCAAAAAGGTTGTAGCGAATCCCGGCAATTGGAACCCATGACATTATCCTTTACGCACGGTACGAAAATAATTGAAAGGATGGATTGTATATGGACATATACGCCTGATCAATCGTTAAAACAAGATACTAAATTAATTTAATATTCAAGGCATACATTGTCATTTTTTTGTAGTAATAATTAAGAGGCGGTGTTTTGCAATTTAGTTGTGCAATAAGCCTATAATTAACCTACCTTTATACAATCCGGATCAGATATCTTGTATATCACTTCCTATTACCTCCTCCTGACGTTTAAAATATCTGATCACATAAACAACCATGATTCTCGAAAAAAATATATCAATAGCTGAACAGCAGCAATACATTATTGCTATCGGTGCCTCTGCGGGGGGGTTACAGGAGATCAATTCTTTTTTTGATCATACACCATTGGATGGCGTATCCTATGTGATCATACAACACCTGTCGGAAAATTATAAGAGCATGATGGCGGGGCTTCTTTCCAAACACAGTGAGCTGGAAATTTGTGAAGCTGAAAATGATATGCTTGTAGAACCCAACAAGGTTTATCTTATTCCCAGTAAGAACTACATGACAATAAGTAATGGCAGGTTATTATTAACGGAAAAACATAAGACCGGCCTTCCCCATCTTACCATCAACACATTTTTTAATTCATTGGCGCTTGATATAGGGAACAGGGCAATTGCTGTTGTACTATCCGGCACAGGTAGCGATGGGACGGAAGGAACCGAAGCCATAAAAAAGGCAGGGGGCATGGTCATGGCAAGTGATCCGGCAATAGCAGAGTATAAGGAAATGCCTTTAAATGCGATCGATACGGGCCTCGTGGACTTTGTATCGCTGCCGTCAAATATGCCGGGAATAATAGAAAACTACGTAAATAAAAATAGGACCAGGGCTGGTAACATCACCGAAAACTGGCAGGATGAAAAAGCAAGGGTTGCGATCGTTGAATATATAAAAGAGCATTTCCCGCATGATTTTTCTGAGTATAAAAAACCCACCATATTAAGAAGGATCAAAAGAAGGGCTCTGTATCATAACATCACCAACCTGCAGACCTATTTTAATTTTCTTAAAACAAACCCTGACGAAGTGAACGCTTTATGCCAGGATTTCTTAATAAGTGTGACTTCGTTTTTCAGGGACAAGGAAACCTTTGATTTCCTGCAAAACAATGTTATCCGCGACATTATCGAACGGAAATCAAACCACGACGAATTAAAAATATGGGTGGCAGGATGTGCTACAGGCGAGGAAGCCTATTCTTTTTCCATCCTCATACAGGAAGAACTGAACAGGGTAAATAAAAATATCCTGGTAAAGATCTTTGCAACCGATATAGATAATATAGCATTGAGCTATGCCAAAACAGGTATCTACGATGAAAGCATTACGGGTACAGTATCCCCGGAAAGGCTGGAACTTTTTTTTACTAAAGACAGCGGGGGATATAAAGTAAAGCAGGTGATACGCAAAATGCTCATCTTCTCCCATAATGACCTGGTAAAAAATCCGCCCTACTGCAATATGGACCTTATCAGTTGCCGCAACCTTTTAATTTATATGAACCAGCCCTTACAAAAAAAGGTGCTGGCCATGCTGCAGTTCGGGGTAAAAAAAGATGGTTACCTGGTACTGGGTTCCAGCGAAAACATCATGGAGAAAACCCCTTACCTGGAAGAAGTAAATAAGCACCTTAAGATCTACAAAGTACTGGAAGCAAGACGAAACCTGAGTTTTGATGTTTTTTCACAACCAGCGATACCTGATACAAAGACAACGGTTTCTGCATTCACCCAGTCTAAAGAACTCCAGAATAAAAATGAAAAGTTAAAAGAATACCTGAATGAAACACTGATGGGTGAATTGGGTTACACGGGTGTGTGTATCGACCAGAACAATTATGTAGTAAGATCCTTCGGCGACATTTCTAAATACATGCTGCCAAAGATGTTCAACTTTGACCTTGGGGAGGTTTTGCCAAAACCATTGTCGGTTGCTTTTAAAAATGCCAGCCAGGAATCCCTTAAAACAAATAAAAAAGTTACGGTTAAAGGCATTAAGATCAAATACAATAATGCCGTTATTGTCACGGAACTTATCGTTATCCCTTTGAATACGAAAAAGACCGATCAAAAACTCGTATTGGTACTTTTTAATGACAACATTTCACCCGACGTAACCGGGAAAGATGGGGTAGTATATGATGAGAAAATATATGTTGACCAGTACATCATCAACCTGGAAGAAGAACTGAAGCTTACGAAAGAAAAACTGCTGGACGTTTTTGAAAAACTTGATGTATCCAATGAGAATATGCAATCCTTCAATGAAGAATTACTTTCTACCAATGAAGAAATGCAGAGTACCAATGAAGAGATGCAATCCGTTAACGAGGAATTGCATACTATAAATTCAGAATACCAAACAAAGATAAAAGAGCTGTCCAACCTCAATGATGATCTGAATAATTATTTCCGGAGTAATGAGAATGGCCAGTTGTTCATAAATAACAGGATGTTGTTAATGAAATTTACGCCAAGCGCAGTAAAGCATATCAACCTGCTGGAAACGGATATTGGCCGGCCCATCAGCAACATTTCTGCCAATATCAGGAACGAGACCCTGGAAAATGATGCCAGGAAAGTGATCGCCCATGGTGAAGGCATCACCAGGGAAGTGGAAGCCATAAATGGCAAGTGGTACCAGATGATGACCATGCCCTATATCCGGGAGAAGGATAATAAAATGGACGGCGTCATTATTACCTTTAATGACATTACAGAATTAAAGAAAACGCAGACAGAACTGGACAGAACAAACAAAACCCTTACTACCATAAATGCCGACCTGGATAATTTTGTTTATTCAGCTTCGCATGATCTCCTGGGACCGCTTACCAATATTGAACAGATCATTTCATTGCTGGACGCCAGGAAAGAAGATTTTGATGAAGAAGTAAATGAATACCACAGGCTGTTGCGGTCTTCTGTTGCAAAATTTAAAACACTTATAAGAGACCTGGCCGTTGTGGGCAAAATAGAAAGTGAAGTATTTGAAACAGACCCCATAGACCTGATGGACCTGATAAATGAGATCAAATTGAGTATTCAGGATATGATCACTACCACAAAGGCAGGCATTTCCACAGACCTGAACGTTATGCAGATCGGGTTCTCGAAAAAGAACCTCAGGAGTATTTTGTATAACCTTATCAATAACGCCATAAAGTTCAGGAGCCCCCAACGTGGCATCCAGATAGTTATAAGCACTGCAATGGAAGACGGCCTTATGCTTTTATCCGTGCAGGATAACGGTTTGGGAATACCAAGAGAGGAATTAAAAAATGTTTTTTCCATGTATAACCGTATCCACCAGGATATCGAAGGCCAGGGCATAGGATTATACCTGGTGAAAAAAATTGTAGATGCTTCGGGTGGAAAAGTGGTGGTGGAAAGTGACCTTGGTAAAGGGAGCAAATTCAAGATATATTTTAAGGTATAATTATTGGACAGTTATTATCCGATCAATCCAGCTTTTGGGAAGCAAACAGCACTTCCTTCATTTTATCAACATGCATTTGTATGTTGTCTGCCTTTTCCTTATAACTTTTTGCCATTGTTGAAAATCCCCGTTTAGCATTATCATTTTCCATTTTGCTCAACAATGTTTTGCGTTCTTCCATTATGCGTAAGGCTGTCCATAAAGTAGACTCAAATATTTCCCCCTGTTTAATAACAAGATCTTTTTCTGAGTAGGAATGCCCGATATGACAGCGATAACGAACAACCGGGCCTTTTCCCTCACCTACCTTGGTTATATCCCACAAACCCCCGCCACAATCGGGACAGGCATAAATGCTTTTTTCACCTAATTTCTTTACGTTCTCATAATCAACCACCACTCTTTCTGCAATGTCAGATTCTATTATAACATCATCGGGAGCCGGTCTTTCTTTAGGCGTAGTTTGTACTATTGCTGCAATTACCTCCCCCATCTGTGCAAGCGGGATACAATAATCTACATTCATATTGCTAAGCACAGCCAGTGGCATGTCAGGATATTCTGCTTCATTGGGATCCTGGACAATAGAGGTGCCCCCACTTCTTTGAATGGCAAGCATACCGGTTGCTCCATCATCCAGCAAACCGGTCAATACCACCCCGATCGACCTAGTGCTGTAAGCAGCGGCTGCAGAACGGAACAATACATCGATGGATGGCCGCCACCGGTTTTCTTCCGGCCCCCGGCCAAGAATGATCTTACCTTTTTTTACCAGCAGATGAAGATTTGGTGAAG
>DATHEH010000119.1:0-3147 GCA_035318685.1 Ferruginibacter sp. | reverse complement strand
TGTTGGTGCTTTATTCGTAGGGGCAGCAGCATTATTTTACTTTTCAAAAAAAGTACCCGCTGGTATTTCAGTTGAAAAAGTAGAAAGCGCCAGCAAAGCATTATATACTTTACTTATCATGACGGGTTTATTGATAATCATGTTTGCCCCCGTTTTTAATAGTTATAAGAATGACCTTACAAATGCAACAGATGCTGAGAGGCATGCAATGGAAGCATACCGGTTAAAATGGTTGCTGGGCGCATTAGCCGTTGTGGTTGTTGGGTTACTGTTTGCAAACCTGAGTGCTAAGAAAAATAACAAAGGCTGGGGCGCAATGCAATATCCTCAACTGGTACTGGGTATGTTGGCCATATTTGTTTATGTGGGAGTAGAAGTCGCAATAGGAAGTAATTTAGGCGAATTACTCAGGCAACAAAATTTCGGTGCTCTACAGGCATCTGAAGCCACACCCTATATCGCTATGTATTGGGGAAGTTTAATGATCGGCAGATGGGCAGGTGCAGTTAATGCATTTAAACTGAGCGCTGGTACCAAGAATATTTTAAAGTTTGTTGTTCCGCTTGTTGCATTTGGGGTGATCATTGGTGTGAACATGATAGCAGGATACCCCATGGGAGCTCTTTATTTTTATGTTGTTTGTGTATTGATACAGATCGCAGCTTCTTTTATCAGCCAGGATAAGCCCGCAAGAACACTTTTAGTGTTCAGCCTTTTGGCTGTAGTTGCCATGATAATAGGCTGTAGTACTACAGGAAATATTGCTATTTATGCTTTCTTAAGCGGTGGATTATTCTGTTCAATTATGTGGCCCTGCATATTTACTTTATCTATTGCCGGGTTGGGAAAATATACCACGGAAGGTTCAGCATTTTTGATCATGATGATCCTGGGCGGCGGTATCATTCCACCAATACAGGGTAAACTGGCGGATGTTATCGGCATTCACCAGTCATACTGGGTGGCTGTTGTTTGTTTTGCTTATCTGGCATTCTTTGCATTTGCCGTAAAAGGTATTTTAAAAAGACAGGGAATTGATTACGATGCACAGGTTGAAGGTGGCGGTCATTAAAAATAAGAATATGGCGCAAAGAAAAGAATACGCAATCGGCATCGACATTGGTGGAACAACAACCAAATTTGGAATTGTTGATCACCGCGGGGATACTTTATACCGGGGTGTGATCGCCAGTAATAAATACGAGGAGATAGCACCTTACCTGGATGAATTATACGAAGCACTCATGCCTGCGATCGAAGAAGTGGGTGGCATTAAAACGATCAAGGGTATCGGCATCGGTGCCCCCAATGGTAACTTCTATACCGGTACGATCGAATACGCCCCCAACCTGAGGTGGAAAGGTATTGTGCCACTTGCAAAACTTGTAACAGAAAAATTCAACGTACCTGCAGCACTCACCAACGATGCCAATGCAGCGGCTGTTGGAGAAATGATGTATGGCGCCGCCAGGGGTATGAAGGATTTTATCATGATAACATTGGGCACCGGCGTGGGAAGCGGTATCGTTGCCAACGGACAGTTGATTTTAGGACATGATGGTTTTGCAGGTGAACTCGGTCATACCATCATTGTTCCCGGCGGAAGACTGCACTGGAGTACCGGCCATCACGGTTCCCTGGAAGCCTATACCAGCGCAACTGGTGTTACCATGACGGCTTTGGAATTCCTGGAACAGCGGCCCGATGAAAAAAGTTTGTTGAGAAATTATTCCAAAACAGAAATAGACAGCCGTGTGGTTTATGATTGCGCCAAACAGGGAGATAAGATCGCCCAGGACGTTTATGAATTCACCGGTGAGATACTCGGAAAGGCCCTGGCCAATTTTGTGATGTTCTCTTCTCCTGAAGCGATCATTTTATTTGGCGGACTGACCTATGCCGGTAATTTAATAATGAAGCCTACCAAAGAACATATGGAGAAGAACCTCTTGCCTATCTTCCAGGGTAAAGTAAAACTGATATTCAGTGAACTTAAAGAAGCCGATGCTGCCATACTGGGAGCCAGTGCACTGGTTTGGGAAATAAAAGGAACCTGATTAAATTGATCACTACTAGCGTTATAACACATGCCTGTTCACAAATATAATATGGGTATTATTGGCAATTGTGCCTACCTCGCTTATATAGATACATCAGCTGATGTTAAATGGCTTTGCCTGCCAAGGTTTGACAGTAGTTTCATATTCGGTTCCCTGCTGGATGAAAATAAAGGCGGTCATTTTTATATACGTCCCGCAACTACAGAATATAAAAGCAGGCAGTATTACCTCACCAACACCAATATTTTGTGTACCGAATTTGAAACAGCTGAAGCTGTTTTCAGGGTTGTAGACTGCGCGCCAAGGACGCAGCTTTTTGAGCGGCAGTTTAAACCTTTAATGCTTGTCCGAAAAATCGAACTGATAAGCGGAGAACTTTCTATTGTGATCGGTTGCAGTCCAAAAGCTGATTATGGTCAAACCGCTGCGGAAGTAGTTACTGGCAGCAATCATATCGGGTATTTAAATCTTTCATCGCAGGTGCGGCTGACTACAGATGTCCCTTTCAATTATATATTGCAGGAGCAACCCTTTGTGCTTGACCAGGACCGTTATGTTGTGCTTACCTATGGCGAACCAATGGAGGCTCCTTTGAAACAGACTGCTGAAGACTTTATACAAAAAACGACAGTCTACTGGGAGACATGGGTTAAATCATGCTACCTGCCCAATATTTACCAGGACGAGATCATTCGCTCCGCATTGATATTAAAGCTTCATCAATACGAAGACACAGGTGGCATTATCGCCTCCGGCACAACCAGTTTACCGGAATTTCATGATAGTACCCGCAACTGGGATTACAGGTATTGCTGGTTCAGGGATACTTATTATACACTTAAAGCTTTTAACCAGATCGGCCATTTTGAAGAACTGGAAAAATATTTCGACTATGTGCAGAATATTTTAAGCAATGCTGGGGATGCGCTGCAGCCTCTTTATTCAATAACGGGAGAAAAGGATTTGTTCGAGCTTGAACTTGACCTGGCGGGTTACCACGGAAACAGGCCGGTCAGGATCGGCAACAAGGCGTATGAACAGGTTCAAAATGATGTTTATGGCCAGGTGCTGGTAAGTCTTTTGCCTT
>DATHEH010000118.1:0-2358 GCA_035318685.1 Ferruginibacter sp. | reverse complement strand
CTCCAAATAGAATTATTCTGGTATGAAATAGAACAGATCCAGCAAAGGCATGCTTTATTTTTCCCGCTAAGCCAGCTAAAATATATCACGTTAAAGGAAAATGTTGTTGTGTTTAAAGAAGGATACGACCTGCCCGGTATTATTTCACAGGAAATTCAATTGGCATTTACATTAATAATGGATGGACCGGAAATAACTTCACCTGGTTCCGAAAACCTCCCAAACAAGGAAAATTTGTCATAATCAGGGAAAATCTATCCTAAGCTCTCACCTACTGTCCCAAACAGGGAATTGCTTTTTTGCCCGGTTGTAATATTTGTTCATAAAACTTTCATTTATGAACAATCAAACCATTATACCGGGTAAACCCAGTTACGATATAGTTTCCATTAAAGAAAATATAGAAGGAATGGCTGAAGCAGCCGCGGTCTTATTATATATAAGCATATGTTCTTCTATTATTGAATATGAGCGATTCATTAAAGCAAAAAATATTATACGGCGAATACTGCTTGCAGCAAATAACCCATACAACTCCTATATGGAGTTCTGTGAACGGGTTCTTTTATTTCGCAACCACCTGGCAGGCCATCATTGCCTGGTTGTTAGCGATCCTGTGCTGTGGCTGAAATCTAATAAGGGCTTTGGCTTAACCGAATCCTGGTATGCATCTTTAAAGTATGTAAGGATCTCCTTGCCACTGAACCTGCACACATATAAGGCATTGGCAGAAGCTGCATTGGAGATCGCCGAGGAGCCATCATCATCCAATTTTGATTATTGGACAAGATGGTTCGCGGCAAAGCATGCTTATGATGAACTAAAGCTGTTCCGTGTATTCTGCTCTTATTACTTTAAAACTTCTTCCAAATGAATCATACAACAAGGCTTGTTATCGATAATAAAGATATTATGAGGATTACAGGAAAAAGTCGCGCTACTGCAACCAGGTTGATGCGAAAGGTCCGTAAACAATTTAACAGGCGACCGGGATCAATGATCACCTTACAGGATTTTTGCACCTATATGGGGCTTCCCGAAGAAAAGGTGATACAACTCCTGTGAAGTTCCTGAAAATAATAAATATTATATAAACAAAAAGAGAGGCCTTGCGGCCTCTCATTATTTACGGTTATACCGTTTCACTATGTATTTAAAGATCATGGATGTACCAAAGCTTACCGTGGCGCCCACTGCTGCAAGTACTGCAGTAGTTTGCAGCTCTTCAATGTTGATCTTTAACAGTACGACCAACATCGTTCCGCCAACGGTTCCTGCAAAGGTATTACCATTTTGAACCGGGGCTTCCATAGCCGTTATTATTTACAGGCTCCGAATCCGCCGTTGTAGCTGTTTGACTTACTGCTGTTCCTACCCCGCCGGCAACTGCAATGTATGAAGCGATCTTCAATACTATTGCAGGTAATGCTACGGGAGCGGCCAGTATCGATGCTCCAAGTGTTGCAAACACAAGACTGATATTGCGAAGCTTAATGAAAAACTTCGGCGTTGGTGCCTGTATCCTTTCTACTATGTTCATTTTTGTTAGATTTAATTGTTATAAATATGGGGCCTTCATCCACAAGGCTGAGAATAAGCTGCTTCACTTTTTCAAAAGCCCTGCGCGAATAGCTCCCTTTTCCTTCACCGATTAGTATTGAAACAGGTGCGATACAACCTTTCAACTCCTTTAATGCATCGTTTGCTGGATGTATAAGGATCAGGGCCCTGTCCTGTACCTGCGGCAATTGCATATGGGTTTTGTGCTTTTTGCTGTATCGCATGATAACCCGGTACCTTCCTTCCGGTATGCAGGAATGCTGGGGCTGGTTATTCAGCCAGGGCAGCTCAATGGTATAGCATTGAAAACTGCTTTGATAGTATAGCATTCCATTTGTACCTTTTTTGAAATAGGTCCGGGTGAGTTCTATTTCCATTGCTTTGTTTTTTATGGGGCGCTTTCTGCTACCATTACTGTGAGTGCATTATAAGCCCCGCTTTTTAATGAATAAAGGGTGCCGTTCACTTCCTGGTAAAACCGGATGCCTACCAGCAGGAACAATGGGTTCGTGCTGTTAACCGGGATATCATGAACGATGTTCACCACTGGTGTTGGATCAGTTCCAACAAGAAATCCTGCAGATTCAAAAACTTTGGTGATAAACAAATTGTTTCCAAAGTTTATTTCAACACCTGCTGAATGTATCTTGAAGTGAGTAGTACCCTTGGGTGCCGTCATCTTACTCTCCGGAATGAACGAGGGTATCTCTGCAGTGAGCTTTCCCGCCGCCCTGTCTATCACAGCGTTAATAGTGGCTCGTAATACAACGGACAGCACAGCAGTTTCATTGAAGTTGA
>DATHEH010000117.1:0-5024 GCA_035318685.1 Ferruginibacter sp. | reverse complement strand
CTTACCAGCTTTTAATTGCGGGGGCACGACGATGAGTACACTGCTGTCGTAATAATGTTCGGCTGCAGGGTACAATACCTTTTCATAAATGTGTCCCTTTGCTCTTTCGATATCGGGGAAGGACGTGTATGAAGAGCTGATGCGAAAGATCTTTGGATCCTTTTGCGCAAAGGCCTGGCTTGAAAGAATGGCCAAAATAACAAGTAATAATCTTGACATAATATGCTCAATCAGGATGAATACTTAAAGGAACAAAAATTTATTAATAGTGAGAAGGTATAAGTTTGAAAACTTCAAACCATTGCCTCCTCATCGGAGACGAGGATGAGAGGATGAATTACTGTTCGACTATGTTTCCCGAAGCAATGGTTGTATAACTTGTTCCATTAGACCCGCTCATACTTAAATTGCAAAAACGTACCTGTAATTTTGATCCTATATGACTCACGTATACCAGTTGGTTTTCATGGCCTGACCAATATATACTGCTTTTGGTGCTGGTAATAAAAACCTTATTATAGTTATTGTCAGTTTGGTCAAATACAGGCGTATTAATGGTGGTATAGATCCCATCTTCAGGTTCTTTGTTACGCCAGTTGGTATGGAAGTATATTTTAAGATTTCCAAATGATGGGCCACTGCAGTTTAGGAATTTTTGAGAAAGACCGGGGTCAATACCTTTCGTCACTGAAGTGAAGATGTCATTAGGTAAATTATTGTAGGTAGCGGTATTGTTGGTGATAGTGCATGGCGCCGTTCCCTGTGGTAATTGCATGTCCATATAAAAACTATCTGTCTTCTGGCATTTGCCGTCTACTGAAAAAAGATTTAAGTAGTACCAGCCTTCATGTTTTAATTCGGCATTAGGTATAGAGTCATCCGGGTATTGATTAGTATAATTGTTGGGACCATTCCAGCTGTAAATACGGTACCCGCCAACTTCCTGGGTACCAAATTTTATCGTTTGCCCCACGATCCTCGGGCTGTTGTTAAATAACGTTGCATTTCCGATATTGATACAGGTGAGTTCGTCTTCGGTCTCCACCTTCTTACAACTGCAAATGACAATAAGCACCGAAAGGATAAAAAAAGCAGTTGTTTTCATAGTTGGGGTGGTTTTATATATTGAACGGTGTAATGGTAATTAAAATTGCACATTTCCCCTGCTTTCATAAATATGGGCTGCAGCTACAGACTTATCGCAAAATCGCCATTTCATCCGGGGTAGTTGCGATGTCCATTTTTTATAACGGATTTTTTTCGAGCCATGTTCTTAAAGCTACGGGTGAAAGGTTTTGCCCAACCAGGATACCATTTTGATCAATTAAAAAATTTGCCGGGATGGCAAAAATAGAAAACCGCATTGCAAATTTGTTATAACGCCAGTTTCTGAATTCACAATATGCCTTCCAGGGTTGCTTGTCCTTTTCAATTGCTTTTAGCCAGCTTTCCTTATTGTCATCCATAGAGACGCCTATTACTTCCAGGCCCCTGCTGTTATATTTTTTATATATTTTTTTCAGGTTGGGTATTTCTTCCCGGCAGGGCCCACACCAGGAGCTCCATACATCAATAAAGACAATTTTGCCCTTAAGACCTGATATGGATAATTCATTCCCGGATGTATCAGTTAAGGTCAGGGGAGGGAAAGGCCTGCCTGTTTCTGCCACCGACAAGCGTTTTAAAATTACATCAGCGTATGCTTTTTGCGGCGAACTGTATATAGAGGTATCAATAAGCCTCAACAGGGTATCAACCTGTTGATAGGTAAGATTCACGCCTTCCAGTAACAAAAGAAAATTAAATTCATTTTTCGGGTGCTTCAACATGAATGACCTGAGTTCCCGGTAAAGATTCTGTCGTTTAACAGCGTCAGGTGCTTTCAAATTTTCATTCTGCTGCAAAAAGCTTTGCATTTGCGATCGGTATTCGTGGATTGAATCTTTTGCCTGGCTAAAGCTACTGTTACAACAAACGAATAGTATAAAGCTGAGAAAGTAACGCATATTTCTTAAGTTGGGTGATGTTCGTATTAAAGGAACGAAACTTTATTCGATATGAAAACTAAATCAGGCTGTGAGGCTACGGTTTCGACAAAGAAGTAAAAAATATGGCTCAAAACAAAATCCCATTTATAATGGGACTTTGTTTTATTAATTCAGGCTTAAATAACTTCCGCCATATCCGGTATATCAACGGCCTTATAAGCGCCGGCATCCAGTTTCTTCTTTGTCTCTTCAAATGCATTAAGGGTTTCATCAATGTCATTATCGCTGTGCGCTGCTGTGGGTATGATGCGGTAAATGATATCACCCTTGGGTATAACAGGATATACCACGATGGAGCAGAAGATATGGTAGTTCTCCCGCAGGTCCATTACCATCTGTGTTGCTTCGGGCACATCGCCCTTCATGTAAATGGGTGTAACGGGAGAGTTGGTATGTCCAATGTCAAAACCTCTTTCTTTTAAACCTGTTTGCAGGCGCTTTACATTGCTCCATAATTTTTCTCTCAGCTCAGGCATGGTCTTAACCATTTCCATGCGCTTGAGCATGCCATCGACAATGAGTAAGGGTAAGCTCTTTGCAAAAATTTGTGAGCGTGTATTGTAGCGTAAATATTTCAATACATTTTTTGGACCGCTGATGAATGCGCCAATGCTTCCCATACTTTTTACAAACGTTGAAAAATAAAGGTCAATGTCTTTTTGGCAACCCTGTGCTTCATCTGCACCGGCGCCGGTTGGTCCCATATAACCAAAACCATGTGCGTCGTCTATCAAAATGCGGAATTCGTAATTTTTCTTAAGTGCACAGATCTCTTTTAAAATTCCCTGTTCACCATCCATTCCAAAAACACCTTCGGTGATGAGCAATATGCCGCCACCGTTCTTTGCGGCCATTTCTGTTGCACGCTGCAATTGTTTTTCGCAGTCTGCAATATCATTGTGCTTGAATGCATAGCGGTTACCCATATGCAATCTTACACCATCAACGATGCAGGCGTGTGCCTCGGCATCATATACAATTACGTCCCTGCGGTTAACCAATGCATCGATACAGCTCATGATACCCTGGTAGCCGAAATTGAGTAACATGGTATCCTCGCGGCTTACGAATTCGCTTATGACCCTTTCGAGTTCTTCGTGCTTCCCGCTGTTGCCACTCATCATCCTTGCGCCCATGGGATTTCCCATCCCGTATTTTGCAGCCGCTTCAGTATCGGCCTTACGCACATCAGGATGATTCACCAGTCCCAGGTAATTATTCAGGCTCCATACGATCATTTCCTTGTTCCTGAATTTCATCCTGGGCCCAAGTTCACCTTCCAGTTTTGGAAAAGTAAAATACCCGTGTGCCCTGTCCATATGCTGGCCGATGGGCCCGCCGTCCTTTACTAATTTTTCAAATACGTCCATCGTTGGTTAATATTTAAGGTTTACGCTTGATTAATTAAACACTCCCTTTTCCGATCAATGTTTTATACAGGGTGAGGCTACTATACGTAGAATAATAATATGTCTCTCATGATCGCGGCAAAAATACAATAATTAAGTATTTATCCAAAACGGCCCAAATTCAACACAAATACTATCTTCAAGCCATGAAACGGGTATTCTGCTTAATCATAAACCTGGTGGTTTTAAGTATAACATCTTCTGGCCAACCCGGAGGGCGTGGTGGACGAAATGAGGAAAAAGTAGCCAAAATAAAGTTCTGCGGTTATAAGTACAAAGATTCATCCATGATCAGGAAGCATTTTGAACAGCAGCTTGCTTTCCTGCAGGTAAATGACGGGGATACGGTCATTGATATTGGCAGCAGCAGCGGGGCCTATATCGGCGCCATTAATGTAATTGCAGACTTTAAGCATGCGCATTTTGTTTTAGTTGATATAGACAGTTCCTGCCTTAATACCGGTAAGGTGAGCAATATGATCGCACATTATGAAGGACTGCGGGGACGATCATTTAACAACAGCATAAGTTTTGTAAAAAATACAACAGATAGTTTGTGGCTGCCCATGAACCGGTATAAAAAGATATGGATCTTCAATACCCTGCACGAGATACCGGATAAAGCAGGCATGATAAAACAAATATCGGCCATAATGCAAAGCGGCGGCGAAATAGTTATTGCCGAACTCATGGCTACCGAAAAAAGAAAGATGCACGGCGGGTGTAACCAGCCATTGATGACCGAAGATGAATTGAAGAACCTGATGACAGCATCAGGCTTTGCATTTAAGAACATGGCCTTTAATCCCCTTGCGGTAAAAAAGATAAGAAATCCTTATTGTTTGTACCGTTTTGTTAAGCTATAAACAACCTACATTTGATTTTTGAAAAAATAATTATGACACGCAGATCTTTTTTTGTTTTTAGTTTTTGCTTTTTTGCGCTTGCTGCTTTTGCGCAAACACCAAAACCAAAGCTTGTTGTTGGTTTGGTGATCGACCAGATGCGCTGGGATTATCTATACCGTTTCAACGCACTGTATGGGGAGCATGGTTTTAAGCGTATGCTGCGTGAGGGTTTTAGCGCAGAAAATGCTTTCATTCCCTATGTGCCAACCTATACCGCTGTTGGCCATGCCTGTATCTATACGGGTAGCGTCCCTGCCGTCATGGGTATCGTCGGGAATAACTGGTTTGATAAAAGTATCAATAAAAATATTTATTGTACCGATGATTCAACGGTAACAGGCGTGGGCACTAATTCGCATGCGGGTAAAATGAGTCCGCAAAATTTATGGGTAACTACTATTGGTGACGAACTTCGCTTAAGTAATAATTTCAAAAGCAAGGTGATCGGTATCGCATTAAAAGACAGGGGCTCTATCCTGCCTGCCGGCCATAGCGCCAATGCAGCCTACTGGTATGATGCCGGTAAATGGATCAGCAGTTCTCACTACATGAAAACTTTACCATCATGGGTTGAACAGTTCAATGCAAAGGACCTGCCCTCGGTGTATATGAGTAAGGACTGGAATACTTTACTGCCTATATCAAAATATGAACAGAGC
>DATHEH010000116.1:0-4491 GCA_035318685.1 Ferruginibacter sp. | reverse complement strand
ATATTTCCGGCTTTACGATAAATGTGTTGACACTGCTTGCTATTGTACTGGCAACCGGCCTCGTGGTGGATGATGGTATCGTGGTCACGGAAAATATTTATAAGAAAATGGAAGCCGGCATGGATAAATGGCAGGCCGCCAAACTGGGATCAAAGGAAATTTATTTTGCCGTAATATCTACTTCCATTACGCTGGCGATCGTGTTCCTGCCTGTTATTTTCCTGGAAGGATTTGTCGGAAGATTGTTCCGCGAATTCGGGATAGTTGTTGCCGGCGCCGTACTCATATCCGCATTGGTATCACTCACCTTAACACCCGTATTAAATGTTAAGATGACCAGGAAGGTCCACAAGCATTCCTGGTTCTATACTAAAACAGAACCTTTTTTCCGTGGTATGGAAAGTGGTTACCGCAATATGCTGAAGGGCTTTATGAGATTGCGTTGGCTGGCCTTTGCAATAATTGCGGTTTGTTTTGTGATGATCTATTTTATTGGCAACAGTATACAGTCAGAACTGGCGCCGATGGAAGACAGGAGCCAGTTCCGATTAGGCGTGAGCGCACCGGAAGGTACGGCCTATGATTACATGGATCGATATGTAGATAAACTCTCGAAATTTGTGACTGATTCTGTTCCAGAACAGGAACTGGTATTGACCGTAACAGCCCCCGGCTTTACAGGATCAGGTTCTGTTAACTCTGGTTTTGTGCGGGTAACCCTTGTACCCCCGGGTGAAAGAAAAAGATCCCAACAGGAGATCGTGGATATGGTGAACAGGAATCTGCCAAAGTTCAACGAAGGACGGGTAAACAGTGTACAGGAACAAACCATTTCTGTGAACCGTCGCGGCGGCCAACCCGTACAGTTTGTTCTACAACATGTGAACTTCGAGAAACTGAAAGATGTAATTCCCGAATTTTTAGAAGAAGCAGGGAATAATCCCGTGCTGATGCAGCCCGATGTTGATCTTAAATTCAATAAGCCCGAGCTAAGGGTTATCATAGATCGTTCGAAAGCAAGTACCCTGGGCATTAGTGTGCAGGACATCTCTGAGGCATTGCAACTGGCACTGAGTAACCGTCGCCTTGGTTTTTTTACCAAGGAGGGTAAACAATACCAGGTAATGGGACAGGTTGCCCGCAATGACCGTGATGACCCTAATGACCTGAAAGCAATTTATGTGACCAATAATATGGGTAACCAGATATCACTCGATAACCTGGTAACTTTTGAAGAAAACAATACACCTCCAACTATTTACCATTTTAACCGGTATAAATCTGCGACTATTTCTGCAGGCCTTGCCCCGGGCAAAACAGTCGGCGATGGTATCAAGGCCATGGAAGAGATCAAGAAAAAAGTACTGGATGATACTTTTAATACATCACTGAGCGGCTCATCAAGAGATTATGCAGAAAGCGGCAGCAATACCAGCTTCGCTTTTATCCTGGCGCTGATATTGATCTTCCTGGTACTGTCGGCGCAGTTCGAAAGCTTTATTGATCCGTTCATCATCATGTTCACGGTGCCGCTGGCGATCGCAGGTGCATTATTATCATTGCAGTTATTTGGGCAGACATTAAATATCTTTTCACAGATAGGCATGATCATGCTCATTGGTTTGGTGACGAAGAACGGGATCCTCATCGTGGAATTTGCCAACAAGATCCAACTGACGGGGGTAAAAAAGATACCTGCGGTAATAGATGCAGCCGTTGCCCGTTTCCGGCCTATATTAATGACCAGCCTTGCCATGTCATTGGGTGCATTGCCACTGGCATTGTCTTTGGGTGATGCATCCACAAGCCGCATCCCGCTGGGTATTGTAATTGTAGGAGGTATTTTGTTCTCATTGGTGCTGACCTTGTTCGTAATACCGGCCATGTATTCCTTCCTCTCATCAAAGAAAAAGAAGAATGCACTGGAAGAGTTGGATGAAGCAGCAGCAGGTAATAAAGAACCGAAACCTGCATTATAAATCGGGTTTTTAGCCTGAGCTTGTCGAAGGCATTGATGAAAAATGACTGAAAAAAAATTTTAGGATATTAAATTGAATAGAAATTGATGAAGTTTTGTTTTAAAACAGTAAGTATATTTTCTTTTGTTGTTGTCTTCACACAAGCACTATCCGCACAAAATTATTTAACGGTTGAGCAGGCCATTGCTGCCACGCTGGAAAATAATTATGATATAGAATTATTGCGCATTGATTCCAGCAAATTTGCACTGGATAATTCGTATGCCCGGGCCGCATTTTTACCGAGGGTAAATGCCACAACAGGTTTGATTTACAATAATAATAATCAGAAACAATTACTCGCAGACGGCACCAAGAGAGAAAGCAGCGGACTCCGCTCTAATAACATGGCCGGTTCTGTTGAATTGAACTGGGTCCTCTTCGACGGTTTTAAGATGTTTGCTACAAAAGCCAAACTGGCCGAATTTGTAAAACTGGGAGAAATCAATATTAAGAACCAGATGGTCCTCTCTGTTGCTGACGTGATCAACAATTATTATAATATCGTAAGGCAAAAGCAACAACTGAAAGCCATTGAAGAGCAAATGAGCATTAATGAGGACAGGGTTAAGCTGGCAGAGCAAAAGATAAGTGTTGGCCTGGGTGCCAAGCCTGAATTGTTACAAGGCAAGGTTGATCTTAATGCACAGAAAGCAGCAAGGCTGAAACAGCAAACACTCATCGAGCAACTGAAAGAACAATTGAACCGGCTGATGAATGTTGCATTAAATACCCGTTACGAGGTTTCGGATACCATACCCTTTGCGACCAATATTATCCTTGGTGATATCATGGGCGGGGTGGAAAGTACCAATCCGCAACTCCTGGCTGTTAAAAAGAATATTGACATCAACAGGCTTATCTTAAAAGAAAAAAAGGGAGATCTTTTTCCAACAGTAAGTTTTAATTCGGCTTACAATTATTCCAAAACAAATAATCAAAACGTAATTAACCCTTTCACCTCTTTGTTTAACCGGTCAAATGGATATAATTATGGTATAGGTGTTACTATCCCGATCTTGAACGGGTTCAATGTAAGGCGTGAGATCCGCCAGACAAAACTGGATATTGACTGGCTGAATGTTTCTTATCAAAATCAAAAAGCACAGATCGACCTGGGTATCACCAATGCCTTTATGGATTACGAGTTACAGAAAAAAACACTGGCGCTTGAAGAAGAGAATATCATACTGGCAAAGGAGAATGTTTATATCGCACTGGAAAGATTAAGGCTGGGCGTTTCCACATACCTCGAATTAAGGGAAACACAAAAAAGTCTTGCAGATGCCTACGATCGCCTGATCGCTGCACGTTACAACACAAAGCTGGCAGAAACGGAATTGCTGAAGTTAAAAGGGGATTTAGTGAAGTAATTTAGAGATTTTTCCCAATTTTTTCTGTTGGTGGTTTGCAGTTTGTAGTTTTTTAACTTTGGTGAAATTTCCACATGGCAACCATTACAAAATTCGAAGACCTGGAAGTTTGGCAATTGGCAAGGGAATTATGTAAAGAGATATATTCCTTGACTTTTATTGAGCAGTAAAAAGTGACTATAGGTTAAGAGATCAAATGCGTGAACTAAAAAGATCACATCATTTATTTCATACCTTAACACTTCAAAAATAAGGGGGCAAAAATTCAAAAACAGAACCTGATGTCAGAACAACCACAAACCACAAACCACAAACAATATTTTCCTTACCTTAACACTGTAAAAATCACCAAATGCTATTTTGGTCAGAACAACCACAAACAACTAACTTAAAAATTATAAACTTCCCATGTCAGAACAACCACAAACAACAAACCAGAAACAACAATCACACGGGCCTTTAGTGGGTATTATCATGGGCAGCGAAAGCGACCTTGAAATAATGAACGGAGCTGCTGAAATGCTTCGCCAATTCCAGGTAGAACCTGAACTTACCATCGTATCTGCACACCGCACGCCTGACCGCCTGCGTGAATATGCAACAAAAGCAAAGGAAAGGGGAATGAAAGTAATAATTGCGGGAGCGGGTGGTGCAGCACATCTCCCGGGCATGATCGCCGCCAATACGATCTTACCGGTGATCGGTGTTCCTGTTAAATCTTCCAACAGTATCGACGGCTGGGATTCCATGCTCTCCATTTTACAAATGCCTTACGGCGTACCCGTTGCCACCGTTGCACTCAATGGTGCAAAGAATGCAGGTATCTTAGCCGCACAGATTTTGGCCCTCCACGATACTTCCATCGCCGGCAAGCTGGAAGCCTTTAAAGAATACCAGGATGATATTGTTATGGAAAGCGTGAAGAATGTCAAAAGCCTGGGGTTCAGGAATGAATTTGATTAATGTTTTTTTATTTTTTGTGCGGGCATCTTTCCCGCAATACCAAGTAGTAATATGGAAAGCTTCTACTTTTCTTCCAGTATCACAAACTCCTGCTCCAACGCCAATGAGTTATCGTAAAGTGCTTTAATAAAGCTTTC
>DATHEH010000115.1:0-7392 GCA_035318685.1 Ferruginibacter sp. | reverse complement strand
AGGAATTGGGGGTGTGAAATAATGAACAAGGAATGCCGAACAAGGAAGTGCTTCACTTCGATATTCAATATTCCTTGTTCCTTGTTGGATATTCTATTTGGGTTTGTATTCAAATACCAGCACCGCATTCTCCGTAAGGCTGGCACTTGAATGCAATTCAAAACGCTTGTCACCTGCATTTACTACAATAAGCGCCGTGTTGGGCGGAATGGTACCGAGGTTATGCGCAAAGAGTACGATCTCGTGCTGCGCTGCCTGATCATCCAGTAAAAGGTTTACCGTTATAGGATTTGAAGACAGGCGACGACTGCCTACGAGTAACTTGTTGTTATAATAAACACTGATAGAATCTCCGTCAATAGTGCCATTGTCAAATATATTCAGCGTGATGTTCTTTACAGAAACAGGTATACGGCTGAACACACTGTTCTTCCTGGCCATTGCCGCCGGGGTAACAGCAGCACTGTCCTTTTTTACAGGTACCGGGCTTACAACCGGTCCGGTAGCTTCAATTTTATATTCTTTGGGAGGCTCGGCACCCATCAGGTTCTTCACAAAATAATCCCAGCGGCGGCGGGTCATATAGCTGCTCTGTGCACCATAACCGTGACGTGCATTTGGAAAAATGACAAGGTCAAAATCCTTATTGGCCTTTTGTAATGCTTCAACAACCAGGTAAGTATTGTAAGGGGGAACATTGTCATCCATGCCGCCATGTGCCAGCATGAGTTTGCCTTTAAGGTTGCCGGCGTTGTTCTGGTTTGCTTGCTTCTCATAATTCGTTTTTCCGTCGGCTTCTTTTTGTTCAAGGCCTATATACCTTTCTCCCCAGTCGTCTTCATAATTCCTGTTATCGTGGTTGCCCGATTCGGATATACCCACTTTATAAAAATCAGGATAAGTGAACATGGCATCAGCAGTGGCAAACCCGCCACCCGAGTGGCCCCATACACCTACTTTGTCAAGATCCAGGTAAGGCCTTGTGGCTGCAAGTTGTTTTATACCTGCTACCTGGTCGTCGAGTGTATTAGCGCCCATATTGCCATAACAGGCATCATGAAAAGATTTTGAACGGTCGGGATTACATGCGCCATCAATGATCACTACAATAAATCCCAGGTCGGCAAGTGCCTGGTGGTCGCCGCGTGCAGGTCCGAAATTTCTTGTACCTACTCCTCCACCCTGCGGGCCGGGATAGATATAATTTACAATGGGGTATTTTTTTGTTTTATCTATTGTTGCCGGTGTGAACATTAAACCATAGAGGTCCCATTTACCATCAGCAGATCTTACCTTGACAGGCTCCGGCGCTTTCCATCCGGTAGCCAGCAATTTGCTGATATCTGTTTTTTCGAGTGTGGTGACCAGTTTGCCATTCATGTCTCTTAAAACCGATACCGGTGGAACATTGGGTTGAGAATAGTTATCGGTAAAATATTTTCCGTCGGGCGATAGTGAGATATTATGATTACCGTCTTCGGGCGTAAGCAGTTTAAGACCGGTGCCATCAAACTTAATGCTGTAAAAATGGGAAAAGTAAGGGTCACGGCCGGGCTCTTTGCCATTAGCATAAAAATAGAGGGTTCGTTTTGCTTCATCAATTTTTAATAACTGCGTTACAACAAATGCACCTTTGGTAATTTGATTCTTGAGTTGGCCGGTGTTTGCATTATACAAATACAAATGTCCCCAGTCATCACGCTCGCTGTACCAGATGATCTCGTTTGTTTTATCAACGAAACGATTGTTAATGGTGCCCTGGCCGCTTTCGTATTGGGTGGCTACTTTCTCTTCAAAAATTTCTTTCACCTCGCCCGTTGCAGCATCGGCAACGCGTACTT
Organism: Ferruginibacter sp.; assembly: GCA_035318685.1. GTDB lineage: Bacteria > Bacteroidota > Bacteroidia > Chitinophagales > Chitinophagaceae > Ferruginibacter. The sequence continues at coordinate 5,551 of DATHEH010000115.1, read as the reverse complement.
TTTCAATTTTATGATCGCGGCTGGTAGAAACAAACATCAGTTTACTTGCATCTGCGTTCCATTCATTATCGTCATAAGGACTGCCGGATGAAATGTCATCACTGAGTGTTCCCCTCCTGTCGTCGGCTGGTATTTTTAAGCGTATCAGCCTGGGCACCTCCACTTCAATGATCACGCGATGTATCTGAATGATCTGTTTGTCTTCCGGCAGCGGGTATTTCCATGCTTCCAGTTCGGGCGCACCAACCTTGGTTTTTACCAGGTACATATCTTTTACCATGCGCTGGTCCTGTTGAAAGGTTGCTATCTTTTTTGAATCGGGGCTCCAGAGCATGATGGGCCTGTCGCTATGCGTCCAGCCGGCATTGTCGGTAGCATAGCCAAAATCTTTTATACCATCGGTAGTTAACTGCGTTTCTTTTTTGGTATCAATATCCCTCACCCACAAATTCCAGTCTTTGATGAAGGCTGCTTTTTTTCCATCGGGCGAAACGATCTCAAGAAATCCTCCTCTTCGCACTTCCGGTTTATCATCAGGTAAGATAGATTTTTTATCAGCACCGGTTTTGCGGCTTCCGTCCTTAGGGTCTATTAAAACGAATTCTTTACCTCCTTCCACGTTCACCGAGTACCACAACCTCCCATCGGGCAGCCAGTTGGGGTTTACATTGTACCTGTACACAAGTTTACCGGCGTTGAAAGCCAGGGCTTTTGTGGCTTTGTCATAATCCGTGGTCGTCAGCTTTTTTTCCTGTGCAGTGGCTGAAAATGTTGTCGAGGCAAGGAGCGCCAGGACGAAAATATTTTTTTTCATAATTAGTACTTTCGTTGCTTTCAAATTTAAGCTAAGAGATTGAAAGAGAAAAGAGGAATAAGAACAAAGGGATAAACGGAAAAAAAGAGAATGAAGGCAAAGAGATAAAAAGGGAAAAGCAGGACAAAAGGTAAAGAGATAAAAAGAGAAAAGAGGATGAGCCGGATCTCTCCTTTCTCTTTTTCCTCTTAGCCTGCTATTTTGCCTTTAAAAACTCCAGGATCGCTTTGTTAACCTCCCCCGGTTTCTCCATATTCAGCATATGCGCCACATCCTTTATGGTAATGCGCTTTGCGCCGGGAATATTGTTTTCGAGGTATGCGGAAGTTTGAGCGATATAAGGAAGGTCCTTGTCACCATCGATGATGAGGACAGGCACTTTAATGGAAGCGATATTCTTATAACCCACAGGGTTGCTTTGTAATAAAGGCCACGCTTCCATTTTATGTTTACGAAGATTTTCAAGCGTGGTCTTATATACATATTGAGATACCGGAGCCTTCAAACTGTCTGCACTGCGATACACACCTTCTGCCCATGCTTTGGTGAACTCCTTTGCGGCCGTTGCGGTATCCTTTTTTTCCAGCGCCTGTTGAAAATGCGGCCACCATTGACTGCTTATTGAATCTATGGGATGATCCACTTCATAACCATTTATACCTGCTGAAATAAATATCGCTTTATTCACACGTTGGGGATATGCGATCACAAAATCCTGCGCAACAGAAGCGCCCATGGAAAGCCCTGCAATGGAAACTTTTTGCAGTTTCCGGTTGTCAAGCACCAATTTTATAACATCGGCAGCGAGTATAGTTGTATCGCTGCCCATGCTCCTGCCATGGTATGGCAGGTCAATGACGATCACCTGGTATTCTTTCGACAATTCCTTCACCTGCTTATCCCACATCGTATGATCCTGCAGCCCTGCGTGCAATAGAACAACAGCGCCGTTCTTCTTTGTTCTCTCATTAAAAGTATTTTCAAAATAAATGGAAAGGTTACCGGCAGTGATACTGCCGTCCTCAGTCCCCGTCATTTCATTGAAGCAGGATGACAGGATAATAGTAATTGCTAATAAGCAGCACAGGTATTTTTTCATACTCTAATATAAAAATAAATCACAAATCCGGCAAACCAGTCTATGCCGTAACACATCTTTTCCATAATTTTAAATAAATGAAAATCTATGAAGTTTTATTCCCTGTTGTTTGTTTTATTGACCAGTACCCAGGTAAGTGCACAGCAAAATTACTGGCAGCAGTACCTGCGCTATGATATAAAAGCGGAGCTGGACCCCCGGGAAAAAACCATCACGGGTTTTGAAACGATAGTATACAAGAACAACTCCCCTTCCACGCTGGATTTTATTTGGTTCCATATCTGGCCCAATGCGTATAAGGACAAGACCACGGCGTTGATACAGCAGATCAGCAACGATACCAAGCGTTCAAAAAAAATGGATGATTTTGGAAAGGGCCATATTGAAGGATTGGCTTTTACCATTGACAATGTTCCGGCAAAAACAGAAGCACACCCAAGGGTTCAATACATTGATATCATAAAGTTGTTACTGAATAAACCTTTGAAACCGGGAGACTCGATCAGCATCAGCACAGCATTCAAAGTTATGCTGCCACCTTATTTTTCAAGGTCGGGTTATGCCGATGGTGAGTTCATGGCCTGCCAGTGGTACCCTAAGCCGGCGGTATTTGATAAGAAGGGCTGGCATGAATTCCCTTACCTGGACATGGGAGAATTTTACAGCGAGTTCGCAGATTATACTGTGAGCCTGACACTTCCATCAGATTATGTTGTTGGCGCCACCGGCACACTCTTAACATTGCCTGAACTGGAAGCGTATAAAAAAATAGGCGCAGAGAATGTTGCAAAGCGCAATGTAAAACCAAGGCTTTACAAACCCACCGTTACAACAGCAAAGAAAACACTGAGGTATCATGCACAGAATGTTCCTGACTTTGCCTGGTTCGCCGAAAAGGATTTTGTTATCCAGTACGATACCATACAAATGGAGGGCGGGAATACCATTGATGCCTTTTCCTATTACCACGATAAAAAAAATACGATCTGGAATAACAGCATCGATTATATAAAAGATGCTGTACGCAAATACAGTGCATGGATCGGTGAATATGCCTACCCGGTTGTGCAGGTAGTGGAAGGGCCAAAGAATAATTCAAGCGGCGGGATGGAATACCCGATGGTAACGCTCATCACCAGTCCCGATGCAAAAGTTGAAACCCTGGATGCGGTTATCGCACACGAGATAGGCCATAACTGGTTCATGGGGATGCTGGGCAGCAATGAAAGGGACCATACCTGGATGGATGAGGGACTGAACACGTATTACCAGTTCAGGTATGAAGCGGAGAAGTACCGTGGTAATTCTGTATTTGGCGATGGCATTCCCAAGGAAATAAAACAATTGCCTACGGATGAGTTTCTGCGTGCGGTATATAATGTAATCGCCCAGAATGTTCCCATGCAGTCGGCAATAGACATACCCGCTGATAAATTCCCAAACAGTGATGAATATGGGCTGGTATCTTATGTTAAGACGGCCGTATGGATGTACCTCCTGGAATCTTCTGTCGGCCGTGTAAGTTTGGACATGGCCATGCGCAATTATTTCAATACATGGAAATTCAAACACCCGCAGCCCGAAGACATGCAGGCGGCTTTTGAAGAAACATTAATGGCGAACCTGGGAAAGTTCTTCGCACTCACCAAAAAGGAAGGAAAACTGGAATAGATTAACCACAAAGAAGTACACGAAGATCACAAAACAGCGTTCTCTTCGGGTACTTTGTGCAATTTTTCTATGTGTCTTTCTGGTAAAATCTCTTTCTCAGTCATATATATGATAACTAAGTAAAAGGGCTTGTTGTTTTATCAAACAACTTTTTTTGATAAGATGGCCATATAGCTATAGCTTGCAGACCTCATCAATTCTATGTATGTCAATTTTTGAAAGCTTCGATACCGGTATTTTAATAGATATGCTTGCAAAGCATATGGACGAGTATACAAGATTAACCAGTGATGGCAGCAGGGAAGAATTTGATAACTGCAAATCTTCGATCATTATGATACAGCAGGAAATAAACTCACGCCGGCAAATAGCCGATGCAATTTTGTAAGCAATCTTACGGCCTGTCCTACTCTTTTACTTTTAAAAGCTTCTGTTGCAATAATACAGCTCCCGTTTTAACCTGTATAAAATAGATACCGCCTGCCAATTTTGAAAGTCCGGTGAGTGTAATGGAATTATTACCTGCCTGCGCCTGTACGTCTTTAGTAATGATGATCCTGCCGGCAATATCGATCAGCGTTATTTTTATTGCCTGTGATCTGTCCACTACAACTTCAACATTGATCGCTTCTGTGAAAGGGTTGGGCACAACATTGTGTATAAAAGAAGCCTGCTGGTCACCAGTAAGTACTACGAGATTGCTGTAAGAGAATTTCCCGTCGTTATCGATCATCTTCAGCCTGTAATAATTGACCCTACTTAAAGGATGTATATCAGTGAATAAATAATTAATACCAGCGCCTGCTGCAGGTATCTCTCCTGTTTTTTGAAAGAACCTGCTGTCTGCGCTTCTTTCAATTTCAAACCTGTTCAACTGGTTCTCAGATACAGTTGTCCATTCCAGTAAATTATTACCTGCCTGTTTCTTTCCTTTGAATTGCGCCAGTGTCAGTGGCAGTACAACAGGATTTACCGTAACGGTACCGCTTGAAGAAACCGCGGAGCACTGTGTTACCCCCGAAAGTGATGTAGACCTGATCACAACTTTAAAAGTTCCCGCTGAATTAACAACATTGGTTGTAAGTGAAAGCGAACCATTTGCTGTTGCCCATTTACCCTGGCCCAGTGATTGACCTGTAGCAGAATCTGCAGGCGCATAAAATGAACCGGCTACGGCGTTGCTGATGGTATAGGTTATGCTTTGATATTGATTAATGGTTGTTGTGGCCGGGGTAAAAACCGGTGCAGCAGGTGTTGGTGTACACGCGATAGATATGGCCGATGCCGGGCAAGCCACTTCCTGCTTACCACTTTCCTGTATGCCGATGCTTAAGATACCATTGGAATATAAAGTATTGTTGATAGTTGAATTAACAGTAATTGGTCCCCATGAAGTTCCGGATGTAATACTGCTGCCGATGAGTTGGCCATCTAAATAAAGATTTACTGTACTCGTGCTGAATGAGCCGGTAAGCGTTCCTGATATGGATGGTGCCCCGGCTGCCACAGGGCCTGTGATCGTTCCGCATCTTCCGGAAGATGTTGCTGACGCTGCGCTGTACGTTGCCGAATTACCGCTGAGGCCGCAGGTTCCGTTCTGTGCATTGGCATAGTATGACGTTGCGGCAACCGCATTATAAACAGCAGGTGTGCTGCCTGCGTTTGCTGTTGACCAGCTGCCATTGGCCTGCACAGTTGTTGTGGATACAAGTACAACGGCCGAAGTATAAACCCTGATGATGGTTCCCGCTGATTCTGTTGATGTCCCTGTTATTGGAGCAGCAGACGTGAGCTGGTTGTTGTTGTCCGCTGCGATCAACGGCGTTTGTGTGTAACAGCCCACAGTAAAAAGATTTGTTTGAGCGGCGCACTTACTATCGGATACAAGAGCCGCGTTCAGTTCCACGACGATATATAATTGCTGGCCATTTAAAAGCTTAAGGTTTGAAAAAGAAAACACCCCTGCA
>DATHEH010000114.1:0-8609 GCA_035318685.1 Ferruginibacter sp. | reverse complement strand
TCTGTCTTTTTACATACGCAGCAGGACAGGATCGGCCCCTACCTCTCGGGCATGATCTTCTATTTCTGGGCAGCAAGGATATTTTTTAAGTTTGAGCCGCAGCTAAACCCTGTACTGGCCTCCTTCATGACAGGCGTTTTCCTTACCACCGTTGCCGGGCTGTTGAGTAATATCTATTTTAAGATAAGTATGCACGCAATGGGCTGCGGTGGCATGATCGGGATCCTTTTGATCATCATGAACAGCAATAGCATGCTGATGACATGGCCCCTGTGCATCGCTTTTCTGGTAACAGGTTTTGTTTGCACTTCGCGTTTGATCGCCGGCCACCATACCCCAAAAGAAATTTACCTGGGTTTATTGACAGGCCTCCTTTGCCAGCTCATTGCCGCAGCAGTCATATTATAAATGAAGAGATCCCGCCATAAGCGGGACCCTTCGTCTCCTGTCGTGCCTAACAATAAAAACTTTAAACTGTAGAGGAATGATAGTTTTAGATGTTAAGTATTTTTAGCCGCTTAATTGCAGCAGGTATTATAATAATTGTGTTTGATTGACTGTGGCCTTTTCAGGGCAGCGGAAAAATTTTTTGCCAATGGCAATAAAACAGGTGGCAATGCAGTTGCACGGATTGATATCATTTTCAAGGGTTTTCAGTAGTGATCCAGAGGTTAATTGAATCGGTATATAAATCGCTTTTATATCACGTTTTATTGTGCGCAGCATCAAATACAGAAAGATATATTTTACCCGGCCATTATAATGAGTAGAAATACTAAGTGATGCTACTTTAAAAAAAATGCTTACCAATTTTTTAGTCAGCATCCGGTATGCATGTTAAAATAATCAGTAAGTTTTTGCAGGAATGCGCATGGGCGGGCCCGTGCATTGATAATGTTTTATCTTTGTCCTTTGAATGAAGCGTATGATGACTATAAAAATATTTTTTAGCCTGCTGTTCCTGGTTTCCGCAACAACTGCGCAGGCAAATTCTCAAAAAGCAGTTTTTGACAGGTCTGCTTTTTATGCTGCCATGGCATCTGATATGCTGTCAGAGATAAATGAACAACTCATCATTGTAAAAGGAGCTTCCATTAATGAAAAAGAAGCTTATGAAGGCGCCTTGCTCATGAAGAAGGCGGGACTTGTTTCAAAAGCAAAAGAAAAATTAAGTCTTTTTAAAGCCGGCCGCCTCAAACTGGAAGCTGCAATAAAAAAAGAAAGCACCAATACCGAGTATTATTTCCTCCGGCTTATCATACAGGAAAATGCGCCCAAAATAGTGAAATACCGTGATGAGCTGGAAAGTGACAGCGCTGCCGTCCGTTCAAATTACAAAAGCCTCTCACCTGTTGTCCAGAAGGCCATCATGGAATACAGTAAAAAATCAAAGTTTTTGAAGCTTCCCCAGCCTTAACTTTGCACTGCATGAGCAAAAAAATTCTTGTTATTTATTATTCTCAATCCGGGCAATTAGGAGATATCATCGACCATTTCACTGCCCCGCTCGCAGAAGCAGGTAACAGCATTGAAAAAGTGAGGGTATATGTTAAAAATGATTATCCATTTCCCTGGACAGGAAAGACCTTTTTCGCTGTAATGCCCGATTGCGTTTTAGGCCATCCTACGGAACTACAGGATTTTCAATTAAAAGAGAACAGGTACGACCTCGTCGTCTTCGGGTACCAGGCATGGTTCCTTTCCCCCAGCATTCCATCAAATTCTATATTGAACCACCCGGCAGTAAAAGATGTTTTACAAAATACCCCGGTGATCACCATAACAGGCGCAAGAAATATGTGGATCAGCGCCATGGAACGTATTAAAAAAAGTTTAAAAGATTCCGGCGCAAAATTGGTTGGCAATATTGCTTTGGTGGATAAACATCATAACTTCATCAGCTTTATAACTATCTTTTACTGGATGTTCAAAGGCAAGAAAGAACGTTGGCTCAACCTGTTCCCAAAGCCTGGTGTTTCAGATGAGGACATTGCAAATACCCGGTCATTTGGAGAAACCGTTTTAAAGCATCTTGCGTCTGGGAACTGGGCAACTTTGCAGGAGGAACTGGTGCAGCAAAAAGCGGTTGAAGTAAAATATAATTTAATGTTCATAGAATCCAAGGCAAAACGAATATTTGCCATATGGGCCAACATTATCGTAAAAAAGAAAAAAAGAACCCCATGGCTTGTTGCATTCAAATATTATCTTTTAATTGCACTGTTTATAGCAGCCCCGGTAATACTTACAGTAGATGCCATTTTCTTTAAGCCTTTTTTGTCGGGACGTATAAAAAAGCAAAAACAATATTATTCAGGCGTAAATTAATTCTACCAGCAGATGTCTTTTAGCAAGGTTTATATCACCAATACTTCTTCCTATTTTCCTAATGATCCCATATCAAATGATGATATGGAGGATTTCCTGGGTTATATTAACGAACAGCCTTCAAAATCAAAACGTATTGTTTTGAGGAACAATGGCATAAAGAACAGGTACTACGCACTTACCAAAGACAGGAAAGTAACCCATACCAATGCACAGATCACCGCCGAGGCAGTAAAGGCCGTAATGGGTAATGACGAAGTTGCATTAAAAAGTATTGAATTGCTTTCCTGCGGAACTTCCACACCCGACCAGATGATGCCAGCCCATGGCGTAATGGTGCATGGTTTACTCCCCGAGACCAGGGCCATTGAAGTTGTTTCACCGGCAGGAGTTTGCTGTGCAGGTATGCATGCATTGAAATATGCCTACATGGCCATCAAAACAGGGGACGTGCATACGGCTGTTGCAACTGGCTCTGAACGTTTTTCCACTTCACTGCTATCCGGTGTTTTTGAAGATGAGGCCAAAAAGCTAAGTGAGCTTGAAGAAAATCCCTATATAAGTTTTGAAAAAGAATTCCTTCGCTGGATGTTATCTGATGGCGCTGCGGCATTTCGTATGTCTGACAAGCCAAATGAAAAAGGGTTAAGTCTCCGTGTTGACTGGATCGAAGGTTATTCTTATGCGAATGAGATGGAAGCCTGCATGTACAGTGGCAGCGATAAACTCCCTGATGGCTCTTTGAAAAGCTACATGGAATTCAGCCCCGAAGAGTTAATGTCACAATCGGTACTTAGTATCAAGCAGGATGTAAAATTGCTGGGCAAGAATATCGTATTGTATGGCGGGTATGGAGTAATGTCAGCCCTGAATAAGCATGGCGTTAAATCAGAAGAGATCGATCATTTCCTGCCGCATATGTCCAGTGAATTTTTTAAAGACAAGATCTACCATCAATTAATAGCAAATGGCACCGGTATCATGTACGATAAATGGTTCGTGAACCTGAGCCAGGTGGGAAATGTGGGAGCAGCTTCTGTTTATCTTATGGTGGATGAACTATTCCACAGTGGAAAACTAAAGGTTGGCGACAAGATATTCCTGCTCGTTCCGGAAAGCGCACGTTTCTCTTATATGTATAGTTTGCTTACGGTTTGCTGAGAGGACAGCTGTTAGCTATTAGCTAAAAGCTAAAACCTAACAGCTAATAGCTAATTTTGGCAATATGAAAAAAGAAGAAATTCCGCAGGATGACGGCGCACTCAATAAATTGACCAAGGAAGTGGTTTACGCTGTTGACAGCTCCGGTAATTATTCCACCGAGCTGAGCACGGGATGGGATGTGAAGACGAAGGCCCTGGACGTGGCCTGGAAAGACATTGAACAACGCATTGAGGATGCCCGCCGGAAAGTATTGAACGACCAGGCAAGCCCATTATTATATTTTATTGAACTCAGGTTAATGGATATTGGGATCGTAGCCGCCTACACCGGCTTCTGGAAATGGACCATAAAACAACATTTAAAACCATCCGTCTTTAAAAAATTACCCGATAAAAAATTACAACGGTACGCCGACGTATTTAATGTTAGTGTGGAGGAACTTAAAACCATGAAAGTGCATGAAGACTGAATTTAAGCATTTGCAGGCAGCCCATTGTGAAAACGGGGTGACTACAAATCTGTTAAGGAGCGTTGGTGTAAATAAAATAACAGAACCCCTTGCTTTCGGAATCGGCAGCGGCCTGTTCTTTGTTTACATTCCGTTATTGAAAATAAACAAGGGCCGCGCAATTGCTTTCCGTACCATGCCCGGTCTTATATTTAAAAGAACCTGCAAGTCGCTGAACATTCCTGTTGTAAGAAAAAAATTCAGCTCTAAAGAAGCTGCTTCAAAAGTCCTGGATGATTGCCTGCAGGCAGGCCAGCCCGTTGGCTGCCAGGTGGGTGTTTATTACTTAACTTATTTCCCTAAAGAATATCGTTTTCATTTTAATGCCCACAACTTAATTGTTTATGGCAGCGAAGGAGATAATTACCTCGTGAGCGATCCCGTAATGGAAAACGTTACCACCCTTACCAAATATGAACTGGAGAGGGTACGCTTTGCAAAAGGTGCACTGGCACCAAAAGGGCAACTGTATTATCCAAAAGAAAATACCATTGTTACCGATGAGCAATTGCGCAATGCTATAAAAACCGGTATCAAAAGGAACGTAAGGGATATGATCCAGATTCCCGGTCCTATTGCAGGCGTAAATGGTATTGCATTTACCGGGAGGAAGATAAAAAAGTGGAAAGATAAACTGGGCGATAAAAAAGCAGGTTTGTATTTAGCGCAACTGGTTCGCATGCAGGAAGAGATAGGAACAGGAGGCGGCGGCTTCAGGTATATCTATGGTGCTTTTTTACAGGAAGCACATGCATATCATCCCATTGATGAATTACTGGATATCTCCAAAACATTCACACAGTCAGGCGACCTCTGGCGTACCGCAGCAGTGCAGGCAGCCGGCATCTACAAAGGAAGGATCGGCACACAGGAAGATTTTAATGTAATGGGGGATTACCTTCTTCAAATAGCAGAGATCGAGAAAAAAGCATTCCAGGCATTGTCTAAAATAAAATGGAACTCATGAGCAATGCAGCAGTGAGTATAAAGAACCTTGGGTTTAAGTACCCGGGGCAAGCTGCTCCCTGTTTCAATGACCTGGACCTGCATGTTCAGCAGGGCGAGCGTTTTGGGCTGTTCGGTCCTAACGGTGCCGGCAAAACCACTTTGATGAATTGCATGACCGGCCTGCTTTCTTTCCAGCAGGGAAGCATACAGTTGATGGGCCATGAGATCGCTCATCATAAAAAATCTATCAACAGGCTTTTTGGATTTGTGCCACAGGATCTTTCTTTTTACCAGGAATTAAGTCCCGCAGAAAATCTTTCTTTTTTCGGCGCCTGGTCAGGACTGAACAAGCAGGAAATAAAAAATAAAACGGATGAACTGCTGGACGTTCTTGGCCTCGCAGACGTTCGCAACAAAAAAGTACAGGAATTCTCAGGAGGAATGAAACGCAGGGTAAACCTTGCCATCGGTGTTATTCATGAGCCGCAGGTACTCTTCCTTGATGAGCCAACTGTTGGCGTGGATGTGCATACCCGCCATGCAATTGTCAACTACCTTAAAGAACTGAATAAAAAAGGCACAACGCTTATTTACACATCGCACCAGTTAAGCGAAGCCGAAGACCTTTGCAATATAGTAGCCCTGATAGACGATGGAAAAATAATAGCACATGACAGCTTAAGCCAGCTTCTGATAGATCACGAAGAGGACGGCCTGGAAGGGTTGTTCATTAATTTAACCGGTAAAGCATTCAGGGATCTATAATGTTCAAGCTCTGGTCAACCATATTAAAAGACGTTCGTATCCTTTCCCGCGACAGGCTGGGCCTGGTATTCATGTTTGCCATGCCGATCGTGCTTGCCATCGTGATAACGGCAGTGCAAAACAGCACATTCGAAATGCTTAATACCAACAAGGTTCCCATGTTGCTCTGCAATAAAGATACCGGTGAGGCCGGTAAACAACTGGAAGCTGCCATCGGCAAAGCAGGAATGTTCGACCTCAAACAATTAGCACCCGCCGAATCAGAAAAAGAGATATCAGCCCGGATGCACGCGAAAGATGCGGTGATCGCCATCATCATACCCGCAGATTTTACAGCTAAGATCAAAGAAAAGGCAAAGCATACGGCAGCTAAAGCATTACACAGCTTCGGTTTGCAGACCGACAGTTTAAAAACAGACAGCAGCAGCATACAACCCATTACCCTCCTTTACCATCCTGTTTTACAGGAATCCTTCCGGCATTCTATACAGGGTGCTTTACGAAGTGCATTACAAATGGTACAAAGCAAGGAGGTCTTAAAAAGTATTTATTTTTCTATAAATGAAAAAGAACTCACGGATACGCTCGAGAATGAATTATTGAATAACCAGGTTGCTATTAGGGAGATCCCTGTTTCAAGAGACGGCAGCAGGAATATCCCCAATGCTACACAGCACAACGTTCCTGCGTGGACGGTATTTGCCATGTTCTTCATCGTGATCTCCCTTGGCGGCAGCGTGGTAAGAGAAAAGCTTAACGGTAGTTTTGTGCGGCTGAAGACCTTACCGACAAATTACCTTGTAGCCTTGCTTTCCAAGCAACTCGCTTACCTGTTTGTGACCCTGGTGCAGGCTGCGGTCGTCTTTTCGATCGGAATCTGGTTATTTCCGTCGATGGGATTACCAAAATTAGATCTGCCTGCTGATATAATCGGCGTATTTATTGTTACATTGATATGCGGCTGGTGTGCGGTAAGTTTTGCCATAATGGTCGGCGTATTTTCACAAACACAGGAACAATCGAATGGTGTTGGCGCCGTATCCATTGTATTGATGGCTGCTATTGGAGGGTTACTGGTACCCAGTTTTGCCATGCCGTCATCATTCCAGTTCGTGATGAAGCTGTCACCGCTTCATTGGTGCCTGGAAGCTTATTACGGTTTGTTTTTAGAAGGCGGCAAACTCAGGGATGTTATTTTAAATATTTTACCTTTATTGGGTATTACCTTTTTTATCCAGTTAATTACCTTGTACGGCTTAAAAAGAAAAAATTTGATTTGAAACATTTATTATGGAAACAGCAGAATTAAAACTACAGTTAAAGAAGCAGATCGTGGAATTTTTAAACCTGATGTCGGTAAAACCCGAAGACATCAAGGACGACGAACCTTTATTCGGCGAAGGCCTGGGTTTGGATTCTATTGATTCCATAGAACTCATCGTTTTACTGGGCAGGGAGTATGGCATCAATATCCAGGATCCGAAAGAGGGTCGTAAGGTTTTAGTTGATATTAATACCATGGTCGCATACATAGAGCAGCACCGTACCAAATAAAATATTTTTATTGAACAGAGTTTTTGTCACAGGCATGGGAGTAATAAGTGCTATAGGAAATTCTGTAGCTCAAAATCGTGTATCGCTTACTGAAGGAGCCTGCGGCATCCACAATGAACTCGACCTCTTCCCAACAAAATATGCCGGGGTATTGCCTTTTGGCCAGGTAAAGACAAGCACAAATGCGTTGAGAGAGAAGTTCAGTATAGCTGAATCAGGTGTTACCCGTACCACCATGCTAGCCTTACACGCTTTTATTGAAGCTATGGAAGACGGGCAGCTTTCTCTTGCAGACCTGAGTTCATCTGATACCGCATTGGTTGGCGCCAGCACCGTTGGCGGGATGTGTTTAACCGATGAATTGTATGCCGACGCCAACAAACAAACAAACGGATCAGTATATACTTCATCTTACGATTGCGCATCCATTAATATGTACCTGCAGCAGCGCTATAAAATGAATGGCATCATCAATACCATTAACACGGCCTGCTCTTCTTCTGCTAATGCGATCATATACGGCGCTATGCTCATTAAGAACGGGCTTGCCAAAAGAGCGATCGTTGGCGGCGTTGACAGTCTTGCGAAATTTACCATCAACGGCTTCAATGCGCTGCACATCCTTTCGCCGGAAAAATGTGCTCCCTTTGATGAGCACCGCAAAGGTCTTAACCTGGGAGAAGGCGCTGCCTTCCTGGTATTGGAAAAAGAAGAAGACATTGCCGGCAAAAAGGTTTATGCGGAATTATCGGGCTATTGTAATTCCAATGATGCCTATCATCCATCATCATTGTCTGAACAGGGCGACGGGCCATTCCTTTCCATGCAGGGCGCATTAAGATCAGCAAAGCTTTCCGCAGACCAGGTAGATTTTATAAATGCCCACGGCACGGGTACAGAAAATAATGACGAGGTAGAAAGCAAGGCCATGATACGTTTATTTGAAAGGCCTCCTGCTTTTGCTTCCAGCAAGGCAAATATAGGCCATACACTTGGCGCTGCTGGCGCTGTTGAAGCTGTGTATAGTATTTTAAGCCTGTTGCACCAGGAAGTTTATGCCAGCCTTAATTTTGAAGCACCTATTACTGCAACAGGTTTGGTTCCTGTAAAGACTTATCAAAAAATTGCATTAAAACACGTCATGTCAAACTCATTTGGGTTTGGCGGCAATTGTTCATCACTGATCTTTTCAAAAGCATGATCATGTTCTATATTCATCAGGCATTTTGTATATCTCCCCAAAAAACCTTTTTACAGGAAGATATGGAGATGCTTTTTGAGCCCACTGATAAAAAACTTCATGCCATTGAACCCGCATACGAAGGTATTCCACCAGGCATTT
>DATHEH010000113.1:0-2689 GCA_035318685.1 Ferruginibacter sp. | reverse complement strand
GTCTGAATTGAACGATGCTTATATGAGGGAGTATAATTCTTTTTATGAATATGGAGGATGGGGCATTCGCATCGGTTCTTCCAAAGTTGGCAAAGCAATAAATACAACAGCCTCCGGGAAAACAGGATTACAATTAAAATTCAATGATGGAAGGCTTTTACTTATCGGTACTGCCAGGCCGGAGGAAATACGTGGCATACTTGATGAAACGATAGCAACAGGCAAAATAAACAGGGGAGGGTGATCAGTATTCTACCATCTTTCTTTCTACTGTTCCGTCATTATAAAAATCAAAGAGTGCATATGCGGGTGCAAAATCCTGGAAAGCCCCGCCCCACCAGTTCCCGCTGATAGCGCCATTGCAATAATATTTTACATCCAGGTAATTCACTTCATCCTGTAAATGTATATGACCGCTGAGGCAGGTCTTTATGTTTGGATGTTTTTTAAACAGATCTTTTATCTTTCTTGCATCTGTATGCAACAACGCACGGGAAAGTTTCCAGTCGCCATTTGGCAGCATGTCTTTAAAGAACATGGCGCTGCAAAATGAAACGATCGGTATATGGGAGACGATGCAGATGAACTTTTCTTTATTGTTGTTAAGTTCGTTTTCCAGCCAGGAAAATTGTTCATCATCCAGCAAAGCTATATAGCCACCTTTGTTCTCCTGGGTACTGTCCAAAACAATAAAATGCCAGTTATGATGATCAAAACTGTAATAAGTTTGGCTGTTGCCGGTCCATTGCTTCCACCAGTTCTTACCATAAAGTGGATCACTCTTTACATCTTCTTTAAGTTGCCAGCCCCAGATATCATGATTGCCCATACAATACTTTACGGGGATCTTATTTTCGGCCTGCATTATTCTGTCGAAAAGATCCCATTGGGTTTTGGCTTTTTCCTTACTGGCCGCAAGTGCATCCATAATGCTGTCGCCACCATTGATAATAAAATCAGGTTGTTGCTTTAGCTGGTTGATGTGCTGCAGCGCTTTCTTCATTCCCGCTTCTGCTACTTCAGAAGGCTTGATGTGTATGTCAGTGATGAGCGCCGTTGTAAAATATTTTTTCTTTTTAGCAGGCTCAGCATTTGTCAGCGAAGGTAGCGCCGCGGCTGCAGAAAGCAGGGAGATGTTTTGAAGGAATTTTCTGCGTTGCATAAAGATTGGTTTTAGCTATTTAAGATAAGCCGCCATTTCGGCCTGGTATTGTTGTGCAATTGCTCTTGCTTCTGCAGCGAAATCTTCTTTTTCACTTGCGTAGATGATGGCCCTGCTGACATTTACCAAAAGTCCGCAATCATTGTTCATCCCGTATTTACTCACCTCTTTAAGACTGCCTCCCTGGAAACCTACGCCGGGGACCAATAAAAAATGAGCGGGGATTATTTTACGGATCTTCTCAAGGTCACTTGCCTTGGTTGCCCCGATGACAAACATTAAATTCCCGGCATCACCCCACTTGCTTACTTTTCGCAACACAGTTTCGTATAAATATTCTTCATCGCCATGGCTGGTCTCCCCGCCAGTCATTTTCAGTTGTTCAAAGTCTTTGCTGCCGGGATTACTGGTCAGGCCCAAAACAATTGCCCATTTATTTTCAAACGCCAAAAAAGGCTTTACGCTGTCTTCACCCATGTACGGCGCAACCGTAATGGCATCAAAATTCAAAGTTTCAAAAAATGCCCTGGCATATTGTGAAGAAGTGTTGCCGATATCGCCACGCTTTGCATCGGCAATAGTTAAATGTTCTTTGGGGATATGGTTCACCGTTCTTTCCATCGCATCCCAGCCTTTCGATCCCATGGCTTCGTAAAAAGCGGTATTTATTTTATAGGCTACGCAAAGGTCTTTCGTTGCATCAATGATCTGTTTGTTGAATTCAAATATGGCATCGGGGTGGGATTGCAGGTATACGGGTATTTTGCTAATGTCCGTATCCAGGCCTACACAGAGGTATGATCTCTTTGACCGGATCTGTTGTACCAGTTGCTGTCTTGTCATACTGTAAAATTAAATCGAAGTTGTCAGTCTATACGCTTAATCATTTCTTTGGCGATCTTTCTGGAATGCTCATCTCCGCGTTTCAGCAGTTGTTCAATGATATTTCTTTGAGATTCTTCATCCCTGTTCTGGCTTAGTTTAAACACATTATCCAGTTCTTCCACTTCAATAGTAAAACCAACGATGGCTTTTACCATATGGTCGATATATTCTTTTGGCAAATTGTCAAAAGCGCTTTGAGATGTAGTTCCTGTATATTTATCACTAAGGGCCTTAACAGCATTCCGTGTACCTTCTTCATCGGTAAAAGTAATTTTTCCTTTTGCATGCACCGTCATATAGTTCCAGGTAGAACCTATATTGGGATCAGTATACCAGATCGCATTTACATAGCAATGCGGACCTGTAAAAAGCACCAGCACATTATTGTTCTTTTCAAAAGCCAGGTGATGGTCGGTCTTTCGCATCATATGTCCTTCGAGAAATATTTTGCCGTCGTTTATTTTTACCGCCAACGGAATCTGTGTTGCTACAGGATAATCTTTTCCAATGCCTGTGATAAAAGCAAAGGCATTCTCTTTCATAAAGTCAATTACCCTCTGCTGGTCTTTTTCTGTGTAGTAGTCGAATCTGTACATGAAGCTGTTGTTATTTTTATTACATGAATTAGCATAATTTTTCAAA
>DATHEH010000112.1:0-4347 GCA_035318685.1 Ferruginibacter sp. | reverse complement strand
AGGGAGTTTTTTAGCTAACAAAGAATAGTCACAATACTGCCGGTATCAACCTGAATACTTAATTGAGGATTTTGGCTGATGAAATGAGTTATTTTTTACCACAAAGACACGGAGATAAAATCACAGAGAACACAGAGATATCCCTTCTTTGTGCCATCTTTGTGTCTTTTAAAATCTATTCACTGCTTTTAAAAGAGATCCATTTCAAACATACAGGCCTTCCAACTTTTATCCGCTGTTGGGTATCCGTAAGCAAACCTGTCTCTTTATCCCTTTTAAAAACCACGATCTCATCCGAATTTTGATTTGCCGCCAGTAAATAATTACCTGAAGGATCCAGGTTAAAATTTCGTGGTGTTTTTCCCAATGCAGACTGGTGACCAACAACAACCAGCTTTCCATTTTGCCGTATCTTGAATATAGCAATGTTATTTGCATTCCCACGGTTGGAAGCATACAGAAATTTTCCATCCGGTGATACGTGTATGTCTGCACCCGCCGCATTGCTTGTATCACCGGCTGTCATAGTGCTGATACGTTGCGTGCTTTTTAATTTCCCGTTCCTGTAATTAAATGTAACAACGGTCCCGCTCATCTCTTCTATCAGGTAAGCATATTTATTAAAAGGATGAAAAGTAAAATGCCTTGGCCCTGCGCCATCGGTTGACCGGGCAAAGGGTTCTTTAGCAGGTTTAAGTTTTCCCGTCACATCATCAAAGGCATAGACCATCACTTTATCAGTGCCCAGGTCGGGCACAAAAAGAAATTTATTATCGGCCGAGAATAATGTACAATGAACATGTGGCTTGCTTTGTCTTTCTTTATTTACCCCTGAACCTTCATGCTGTATATGTGTGCCGGCAGCCCCCAGGCTGCCATCCTGCTTAACAGGGAATATGGTCAGGCTTCCGCTGCTGTAATTCCCTGCAGCTACCCACCTGCCGGTTTTATCAACGGATACATAGCAGGGATGATCGCCGCCTGTTGGTTGCTGGTTTATCTTTGTAAGTATACCCGTTTGGTTATTAAAAGAGAATGCCGATATCTCACCTCCATTGCCGTTTTTGGCCGCATCTTCCTGTACAGCGTATACAAATCTTTCGTCCGGGGAGACAGCTACAAAAGAAGGATTGGAAGTTTTTACATGGCTTATTGCTTCATGAGAACCATTGCTGCTGTTAAAGCGGTAAACATAGATGCCCTCGCTCTTACCCGCGGTATAAGTACCGGTGATAAGATAATGCTGTTCCTGTGCCGAACCAATAAAAAAAAGAAAGAAAAGAACTGTCGTTAAATAGCATTTGTACTTCATGTTTGCAAAATACAATTTTACCACAACACAAAGTTCGTGTCCTCACAGACATTTAACGATTAAAATTCTTTTTCAGGAACTCCATCACGTTCCTCACAAAGATCTTTTCAATGATCTCTTCAGCTGTTAATCCAAACATCAGTCTTTTTATTTCAGGTAATGCAATGCTGTAATTAAACCCGGGCTGTGAAATTTCCGTAGGATCTTTTAAAAATTTGAGCATATCATTTCTCAACACCGGCATCTCTGCTGCTGTGGGATAAAAGTCCAGGTGGTTGATCAGCCCGTCATAATCACTTCCAATTGATAAGAGATCCCATCCCGCCGAGGAATTAACCGTTTTAACCACCTCGAACAAATTTGCAAAGATCAGTTTTACATATTGCATGCGCAGGTCGTTACCCGTAAGCTCTTCATTCTTTCTTATGATATCTATGATCTTTTTGCCTGCAATTCTTTTTTCATCAAGCTGCAAACCGATCAGGCCGTTGGTTTCAGCGATCACTGAAATATCCTCGGCGCAAAGGTTGATGCTGTTCTCGTGAAGATAGTTGCTGCTGTCCTTTAATTCCCTGTTGTCATCCTGCTGCATCAGGTCATTAAGCGTGCGGCCTTTGCTCACCACGCCTGTGTGGCTGCAAACCAGGGGAAATTTATCATTCTTATTCCAGTATGCTGTTTTAATGAATGCATAAAACTCTTTCCTGCACAGCGGGCTCATGTGTTTAATATCAATAAGTATCCTTGGCCCGTTCGTTTTTTTTAATAAAAGCTTGATCACTTCTTTTCCGAGCTCTTTCAATCCTTCATTCAGGCCTTCCTCCTGCGAAACAAAAATGCCGATGAGTTTCATCAGGCTTCTTGCATGGCCGCCAAGGCCGTTCCAGAAATGATGGTTGAGGGAAATAAATAGCGGCACAAATTCCCATTGCTTCATGGCCTCAATACTATTGAGGTATTCGATCAAAGTTGTAAAATCTGCCTGGTCATTGGCATGGCTCCTCCCCTGCTCCCGCCTTAAAGGGCCAAGGCCCGGCACCTGGTTGCTGAGTGTGTGTGCGCCTTCAATGCTGAGGATAACACAAATAGTTGTTGTATCAGTTTCAATGATCTCCTCCATCTCAGTGTAATTCTTTACGAATTTTACAATATAACTACCATCACTGTTCTCTTTGTTATGAAATTTGGTAAAATAATTATACTCCGGCAATAGACCTTCGCGGAAATAATCCAGCATCGTTTTTTTTATGAAGTCAACATCATCTACATTAAAACCCGTGAGTGCATTTACAACCTTGCTCTTCAGCGTATCCTCCCATGGTGTTGTCTTTTCTGTTACGAGGGCCTTTAAATTATCGTTCACAAAAGTATTGAGGTCTGCATTAGCCACTAAGAAAGCCTTTTCGAGTGGCGTTAAGGATGCTATTATCACCCGTACATTTCCCTTATGCAGGTTATCAAAATTGCTTTGGGCGCCAAGCCTTACGTTTGATATATTTTCTATAAGCCTGTTAAGCCGGCTGAGCAGCCAGCCCTGTATCTCGTTATTATAGGTTTCAAATGGGGTATGTGCAGGGTTACCTCTTCCACTCATATAAGGCTTGCCGCTGGTATGACAGTGTATGTCTACATTAAAATCAAGGGCCATGGGAAGAATTTAGAAAGAGTAAAATACAGTGCATTTTTCTTATGCGCAATACCACTTTGCGGGTGGGGTCGGGACGCTGACCTTAGGGAAGCGAAGGAGCGGACTGAGCCTTGATTCATGCTGGTATCGGCTGAAACATCTTGCACCTGGTATAGGGTCCGGACCACTTGCAATGTACCAGCCCTACAATTACTGGTAGGTCAGGACTAACCTTAGCGAAGCGAAGGAGTGAACTGAACCATGATTCACTAAAAGTATAGTGTCCGGACCGCTTGAGCGTACCGGTCGCTACAATTACTGGTATTGAATATAGATGGGTTTGGGAGTGAATTTCAATAATTCTTCGGGTGTATACATACCCGATGTATTTTTCTTATCATTCTTATAAAACAATTTAAAACCCGTGAATTGTACCGGTTCTTTATAAATATACCTTAGGTAAGTAGACTTTTTTAATATCTTATCGCCAAAGCCATCCATATCAATTACGACCTGCACCTCGGGCACCTTTTTTATTTTGTCGTAACCTGTTACCATGCCCTGGGTAAAACGATGCACTACCAATACCTTAGGGGGAAGGTTATTTTTACGGACCACGGTTGCCAAAAAGTCAATAGCATCATTGATATCATCGGATGTGAATGTACCTATTTTGGAACCGGGCCTTTCTCCATTCTTCATTGAGAATTCAGGATCAATGCCGAGGTGAACATTGGGTTGCTGCAGGTATTTTTCAAGCTCAGGCACTTCTTCTTTTACCGTGCTATGGCCTACCTGTATGTCCACAAATACCAATGCATTGATCTGTTTTGCCCAATCCATGATAGTATCTATCTGGTGGAAGGGCATGCGCAAACGATATTTACCGCCTTTGCCGGGTAAGCCCTGTGCGGTAGTGGCTATATAATGTAAAGCAGGCAATGTTTTTACGGTTGGGTCAGCAGTCTGCCAGGCATCCACTTCTTCCTGCAGTCTTTTAAACATAGAGTCCTTCGGCAGCTCTCCTAAAATACCCATTCGCGTTGAATACAGGTTGCCGTAATATGCAATGACACGGTTATAGGGAAAAATTGCACCTGTTAATGGATACGGTGCCTTAACGGGCCATTTGCCGGTGGAGTCATAATTATTGAGAGCGAGCATTCTTGTATTATAATCGGCTGTGTCAAATGCAGGGCTGTCTGCAGGTTTTTGTGTTGGCGCTGACGCCGGTTCCGGTTGCGGCTTTAGTTTTGCAACCTCCGGTTTCGCAATATTATCTGCACTGCTTACCTGGTTACAGGCAGTAAATGAGATAAAACTAAAAATGACGATTAAATAAAGGATCGCAGTAATGTATGGTTTTTTCATAGGACTATATTACGTCTTTTAGCTTTCAAATATTGTG
>DATHEH010000111.1:0-37817 GCA_035318685.1 Ferruginibacter sp. | reverse complement strand
TGCGGGTGAACCGGATACCATTCCATTACAAAACCGGTTTTTAACCATTGCTACAGCAAAGGTTGCCACATCAGCATATGAAGCATTTGAATTGGGTATCTATCGTAAAGGAAAAGATACGGTAAGCATAAATCCCGGCCGCAGGATAGCAGAAGCAAAACAGGCAGTGATCGAATTATACGATGATGGCTATGTTATGCCGGTACAGAGAAGCGATATCCGGGTGCTCGGCCGTTCCATGCTGGGCGCAATGCATGCGGGTATCAATGGTATGTGGCGTGGTAATTATGCAACCGATCATGATGTTACTGTTGCTAAAAAATTAGCTTATGTTATGTGCGGCGGCGATCTTAGCGAACCTACTTTAGTAACAGAACAATACCTGCTCGACCTGGAAAGAGAAGCTTTCCTGAGCCTGACCGGTGAGAAAAAAACACTGGAAAGAATTCAATCGATATTAAAAAGCGGAAAGCCTTTGAGGAATTAAAACATGGTCTGACGCCCTCGTCTGACCAGGTTTTAAAAGTCCCTCCGATTGCTGTTTTTCCCTGCTGTTGATCTTCTTGATGATATACCTTGCTTATTGGTAAGGCGGAGGCGTCAGCCCAAAATCAACCGATGAAATTTCTACCTGAAAATATTTACCATGTTTACAACCAGGGTAACAATAAACAGGACATTTTTATTGAGGATGTGCATTTTCGGTACTTTCTTCAATTGTATAAAGATTACTTAGTACCGCATTGCGAAACATTATCCTGGTGTCTTATGAATACACATTTTCATTTTATGATTTATACAGATAATAGGGCCAATAATTTTAAAGTGCAAGGCAATTTGATCCTTGACCCGGTCACCAATGGATTTAGGAAATTACTGAGCAGTTATGCTCATGAATACAATATAAAAAATAATCGCAGTGGTTCTTTATTCAGGCCAAAAACAAAATCCATTTGCCTAAGTGATGAAACAGATTTAAATAACAAATATCCATCTAAGCAGGATTATTATTTAAACACTTTTAATTATATCCACTACAACCCGGTTGAGGCGGGAATCGTTAAAAATGAAGCGGAATGGAAATGGTCATCATTCCGTTCTTACCACAGTTTACGGAAAAATTCTATTTGCAATCTGGAACTTGCAAAGCAACTTTGTGGCCTGGTCTGACGTCCTCGTCTGACCAGGTAGTATATTGTTTTCATGGTCAGACGGGGGGGCGTCAGACCATGTGCAAAAATTAAATATTAAGCAAATGGGCGAAGCTGAACTGCAACCATATAATAACCTGCTCCTCGTTCATGCCACACTGGTATTTTATGGTGATGCTGCAAGCGATGCGTTAAGCTTACAGGTGGCAAAGGATGTGGAGGATCACTGGAATGACAATGATGGTAAGGTAGGGATACAAAATGCATGGTACCGGGTGCGCTTTAGTATCAGGGGTTTTTATAAAAATGATCTCAGAGATATTGATGTGTATGAGAATACCGATCCGCGTAACAATTATTTCAGGATAGAAGAATATGCTGCGGGCAATATCTCCTTTGTAGATGGCATCAATTCCAACACAGGTTATTTCAAACTCGAAAATCTCCTGAATAATTCCACAACAGCTGCACATGAATTTGGACATACCATTGGTTTGGAGCATCCGCATATGCTCGACATAAGAGGAAAAGGAATACCGGGCATCATGTATCCCCGTGGCACATTGGTTGATCCCGAGTTTCAATACTCTCCCCAAATTCCGGCGGGTGAAAAGGGAGGAACGATGAACCCATTTCACCGCAAGGTTCTGCAGGCCGACATCGATGACCTGCATTTGTACAGGCTTGATTTTGACAGGAATGGTTTTGCCATGGTTGGTGACTTCAGTTCGGTATGGCATGAAAAACAGGAGTCCTGATCCTTCTTACAAAATTTCTGTTATCTTCATTGCCAATTTATATTCCTGCTTATGGCAATTCTCCGTATTGATAATCTCACAAAAAATTACCGGAAGGTTAAGGCGCTCGATAATGTAAGCTTTGAGGTGCCTCCCAAAACAGTTTTCGGCATTTTAGGACCAAATGGAAGCGGAAAAACTACCTTGCTTGGGATCGTGATGGATGTGATAAAGGCATCAGGCGGTACTTATGCATGGGCCGGCAGCGGACTTGCCCCCAATGATGTGCGCAAAACGATCGGCACCTTACTGGAAACGCCAAATTTTTATCATTATTTAAGCGCAGAAAAAAACCTGCGGATCGCTGCCATGATCAAAGGCAGGGGTGAGGAAGATATAGAGAAGGTTTTAAAGATGGTGAACCTTTATGAAAGGCGCAGTTCCAAGTTCAATACTTTTTCGTTGGGTATGAAGCAACGGCTGGCTATTGCTTCTTCTTTATTGGGCGACCCCGAGATCCTGGTTTTTGATGAACCCACCAATGGGCTTGATCCCGCCGGCATTGCGGAGATAAGAGAACTGATAAAAACCCTGTATAAAGGAGGCAAGACCATCATTATGGCGAGTCATATACTCGATGAGGTGGAAAAAGTTTGTACGCATGTAGCCATTATTCAAAAGGGTGTTTTAAAATCTGTTGGCTCGGTGGCAGACCTGATGCACACAGGCAATGTGGAGGAGGAAGCCAATATCCTGATAGAGATCAGTGCCGCTGACAATGAAGCCCTGAAAAATATCCTGGGCCAGTTTGATGGGGTATTGTCTGTTTCAACAGTTGATAAAGAACTGCATTTGCTCTGCAACGACACTGTTACCGGGGAAAGCATAAACAGGATGTGTTTTGAAAAAGGTATCGTGCTCAATAAATTGAATGTAAAAAGGAAATCACTGGAGACCAGGTTCCTGGAAATTACCGGCAAACAAAGTGGATAATAAAATTCTTAACTATTTATAATTATAACAATGATCAATCTTTTAAAAATAGAATGGCTTAAGATAAAGAACTATACGGGGTTTATTTTACTGGCTTCTTTTTTTGTAGTGGGCATAGGTGCATGCAATTATATAGTTTACCTGTTCATAAAAAATGTACTGGACAAAGTAGAAGTTTCCAAATTATTCCTTTCAGGATCGCCATTTGATTGGAATACAGTCTGGACAACAGTAAGCTATTACAGCAGCTATTTTTTAATGTTGCCTGCTCTATTGATCGTGATCCTGATAACAAATGAATTCAATTATAAGACACACCGCCAGAATATCATTGATGGATTGAGCCGCTTTGAATTTTTAAAGGTTAAGATAGCGATGGCATTGATCTTTGCTATAGCCTGTACCTTTGTGGTCATTATTGTTGCTTCGATATTTGGCCTGGCATCCGGCTCAACATTTTCTTTGAATGGTTTTCAGAATGTTGGTTATTTCCTGCTGAAAGCATTCACCTATAATATGGTGGCCATCGTTATAGCGCTGCTTACCAAAAGATCAGGCGTTGCCATCGCCATATTTTTTATTTACACAATTTTTGAAAATGGGGTATCCCTGTTCTTATTCTTCCTGGCGGTTGACCTGAAAAGGAACAAAAATATTGACTGGGGTAACCCTGGCAATTACTTGCCTATGAATGCTTCTGACGGATTGCTTACTGCGCCATTTGAACAATTTTCAGGCATGGCCCGTAGTTTTCTTCCTACGGATTATAACACAATTGTGCTTGCTTTGGCACTAATGTATCTCGTCATATTTTATTTTTGGAGCAGGCGGAAAATGATGAGGTCTGATCTTTAAATTATTTTTTCAGCAGGTTGTTTATAGCATCTCCAATTTTTTTAAAATGAAGATCAAAACCGGTACCCAGTAACTTTTTGTTGCTGACTGTTGTACTCTTTAGAACTTCTATACTCCGCCGGCCCATCATTATATTTAGTATAAATACAGGAACATGAACAGGTATGTAAAAATTACCCCTCATTACTTTCGCCAGTGTGCGTGTTAATTCTTTATTGCTTACAGGTTCAGATGCCACCGCATTATAACTGCCATGCATATTTTCATTTTCAATGGCCGCTATAAACATCCTGCACAGGTCATCAATATGTATCCAGCTGATCATTTGCCTGCCATTTCCTAAAATAGCAGCAATACCCAAATGCAGCGGCTTTTTAAACTCAGCCAATGCACCACCCTCATCACTCAATACGATGCCGGTCCGAAGTTTTACCAGCCTTTTACCAAGTGCAGTTACGGGTTCAATGCTCGCTTCCCAAAGTTTACAGGTTTCTCCTAAGAAATTATCTGCGGGCGCATCCGTTTCCACGAAAGGTTTTACAGGTTCAGTATCTTCACCATACCACCCAATAGCGCTGGAACTCACTACCGCCTTTACATTATTCTCATTATTCCTTAAAGCATCCATGATGAGCCGGCAGCTCTCTGTGCGGCTCTCCCTTATTTCTTTTTTATAGGCACCGGTCCATTTTTTATCTACAACACCGGCCCCGGCTAAATGCACAATATGATCGGCCTGTTGAACAGCCTTCACATCTATATATTGTTTTTTTATATCCCACAATGCATAGCTGATGTTTGCCTTTGCGCCGGGATTCTTAAGGCTCCTGCTTAATATTATTACTTTGTATCCCTTTGCCAGCAGCGCATGAGACAGCGCTCTGCCTACCAAACCTGTACCGCCTGTTATCAAAACCGTTGACATAATATAAAAAGTTAAAGCTGTTATGTAATAACAAATTTTACATCATCTTGTTCATTGTAATTTACAATCATTGATTTTTAAGTCGTAATTTTAATACCAAAGTTTTTACCTGCATGAATCGTTTTCTTTATATTCTGGTCCTTTCAATTATCCTGCCGGCGGCACTGCCTGCCCAGACCGTAAACTACTCAAGTTATTCAAGGGAAGACAGCCGTGATATCAATTTTGAGGTCATCGGGAAAATAAACAGTAATATTTTAGTTTATAAGAACATCAGGTGGAAGCACAAGATCAATATCTATGATAATGAGATGAAGGATAAGGAGACCATTAATCTCGATTTTATTCCTGATAAGACCTTCAATATCGACTTTATTACCTACCCCGATTTTTTTTACATGATCTACCAGTTCCAGAAGCGAAATATACTTCACTGCATGGCGGTAAAAATGGATGGGAACGGGAAGAAAATGGGTGAGCCTGTTGAATTAGACACCACGCAGATCTCGGTGCTTGCTGACAATAAAATATATGCTACCATCAACAGTGAGGACAAGCAAAAGATCATGATCTTTAAAATCCAGCGGAAGTACGATAAGTTTAATATGGTGACCCTGTTATTTGACAAGGACCTAAACCTGCTGAAGAAAAGCAGGCAGGTTAGGGAATACAATGAAAGAAAAGACAATTACAGTAATTTTTTACTGGGCAATGACGGCAATTTTATTTTTACATTAGACAAACAACTAAATATAAGGGATTACAGTAACGGGCTCACCCTTGTAAGCAAGGCCGCTTGGGATGATAGCCTGGCATTTCACCATATTGACCTCGGTAGTACATATATAGATGAAGTGAAACTTAAGATCGATAATTTAAATAACCGGTACATCATCAATACCTTTTATTATAAAAAGAACAGGGGCAGTATCGAAGGCATGTTCACCTATGTATGGGATATCGGGAAAAGAAAGGAACACGCATTTGCATTTGCACCATTATATGATTCATTGCGGGATGAGGCTAAAACAGATGGCCTTTTGCGTTTTGCCTTTGATGAGTTCTTTATCCGCCAGGTGGTAGTAAAAAAAGACGGAGGTTTTATACTTACTGCCGAAGATTTTACCACCCAGACGCGGGGCAGCAATAATCCCTGGAACCGCTGGGATTACCTGAATAACCCTTATTCATTGTCTTCGAATTCTTACTATTCTTATAGCCCGTATAATTATTACCGGCCAAGGAACAGTTTTTACAACCAAAGTACAAGATACTATTACCAGAACATCCTCGTGATGAGTATGAATAAGAACGGGCAGTTGGAATGGAGTAAGGTGATCCACAAGGAACAATTTGACGATGATGATGATAATTTCCTTTCCTTTTCTACCCTGAATTCAGGCGGCGAGATACATTTTTTATTTAACATGGATAAAAAGAACCAGATCATTTCTGACCAGAGTATCACAGCTGACGGAACGCTAAAACGAAATGCCACATTAAAAAGCGAGGAAAAAGGCTATGAATTCATGCCAAGGCATAGTAAACAGGTGGGGGCCAGGCAGATCATTGTTCCCTGTGCATACCGTGGGTACATTTGTTTTGCCAAAATTGATTTTTAACAGCGGGCCTATTCCCTAATAAAAAATATTTTCTATAATCTCTGATTATTCATCAACTTCGTACCGGTAACACATCGATCATTCAAAATTCACAATTGCATTGACCGGCACATTCAAGTCCAATAATTCATACAACAATTTCCTGCTTTTTTTTTATGGGGCCCTGCTTAAGCTGCCCATATTCCTGCATCCTAAAGTTCCACATGCCCAGCAGATAGATGGTTTTTTGTACCGGGCTTTGCTCGATTGGTTAAAACCATTTGGAAACAGCCTCCCGGTCATCTACTCTTTTATTGCTTTTTTCCTTTTATATACCCAGGCCATATCATTTAATAAACTGGTGAATGACCACCGCCTTATGCAGCGGCCCAATTACCTTACGGGTATGAGTTATCTCCTCATCACTTCTTTATTTATGGAGTGGAATACCCTATCCTCGCCACTCATCATTAATACACTGCTGATCTGGGTATGGGCACAAATGAGCGGACTTTATAATAATCCCAATCCAAAGACGGCATTGTTCAATATCGGTATTGCTATAGGGGTTGCAACTTTTTTTTATTTTCCCTCACTGGCTTTTGCTGCACTCATCATTTTTGGCCTGGCCATTACACGGCCTTTTAAAATAGCCGAATGGCTTATTGCATTACTGGGTATCATTACCCCTTATTATTTTTTACTTGCAATAGTTTTCTTAACAGATAAATGGCAGGGTTACCGGTTCCCCGGCTTTGCGGTTACTTACCCCTTGTTCGATCAAAACAAATGGGCATATGCGGCGCTTATGATCGTTTTACTAACCTCTATTATCGGCATTTTCTTTGTACAGCAAAATTTTCGCCGCCAATTGATACAGGCCCGTAAAAGCTGGAACCTGGTATTCCTGTATTTCATGGTTGCTTTATTTGTACCCTTTGTCAACTCCACCCATACATTTGATTACTGGATCTTGTGTGCCGTACCACTCTCCGCTTTTTTGGGAGCAGCCTTTTTGTATCCCTCGAAGAACTGGTTTCCATTGGTGCTTCATTGGCTAATGGTGGGTTTTGTCATTGCCATCAGTTACTTCGTAAAATAATTATTGCACAATTGTTACCTTTACAAAATTCAACACAGTACAACCGATAATCAATGAAATTTGGCGTAGTAGTTTTCCCCGGCAGCAATTGCGACAGGGACATGATCGAAGCCCTGCAAAACGACCTGGGGCAGGAAGTCATACAGCTTTGGCATAAAGACAAAGACACCAGCATGTTCAATACGGATGACTGCATTGTGTTACCCGGGGGTTTCAGCTATGGTGATTACCTGCGTTGCGGGGCCATTGCAAGATTTAGCCCGATGATGCAAAGTGTGATAGAATTTGCCAATAAAGGCGGTAAGGTATTGGGTGTTTGCAACGGTTTCCAGATATTATGCGAAAGCGGACTTTTACCGGGTGTACTATTGAGGAACAGCCAGCAGCAATTTGTTTGTAAGAATATTTTTATGAAAGAAGTTAGCTCCGAAAACGGGGTAGCTCTAAAGGTTCCGGTTGCCCATGGCGAAGGGCGCTATTTTGCAAATGCTGAAACACTGGAACAATTGGAGAAGAATGACCAGGTCATTTACCGGTATTGTGATGAGAAAGGCAGTATAAATGCAACCGCTAATCCAAACGGGGCGATAAATAATATTGCCGGGATCTGCAATAGGTCAGGAAATGTGTTCGGTATGATGCCGCACCCGGAAAGAGCCTGCAGCAGGACATTAGGTAACGAGGACGGAAGAAATGTGTTCAGCCAGTTATTTGGGATCAATTAATAATGAAAACGTTAAAACTCCCTTAACACATCATCCCTGTTGCCGGTATTTTCGTATTTTTGAACATGAAAAAAATTTACATGAAGAAAATAATTTCAGTTATGTTATTACTGGTATTTGCGACCCTTGCAAATGCCCAGATCAATAACCCGGTAAAATGGACCTATACCGCTACAAAAATTGCCGACAAAACTTACGAGCTTCACATAACTGCCAACATCGATGGTAACTGGCATTTATATGCCCAGGATGCAGGTGAAGGTCCTGAACCCACAACAATAACTTTTTCTTCCAATCCTTTACTCAATTTTGAAGGCAAAGTAAAGGAAGTAGGTAATATGGAAAAATCCTACGATAAGAATTTTAAATCCGTTTTGAAATTTTATGGAAAAAAAGTTGACTTCGTTCAAAAAGTGAAAGTTAAATCACCTGTAGCAACAGTAGTTAAAGGCTCAGTTTCCTTTATGGTATGCAACGACAGGCAATGCCTGCCACCAAAAGACGTTCCATTTTCAATAAGCATTAGCGGAAAATAATACGGCATTTGACCCTCCCGATACATGATGTCGGGATTTTTTTTAAATAAGATATCATGCACTTTAAAAGGATCGTTTTTTTACTTTCCATATTTTTTTTCTTATTTCAACCTTTACTGGCTGCACAGGATACCACGGCGGTGCAATGGACTGCTTCAGGCAAAAAGACCAATGACGGTCAATACGAGATCCGCTTAAAAGGTATTATCAGAACAGGCTGGCACGTATATGCCAAAGAAAACAAAGCGGCAGGGCTTGATGGCTTCAGGATCTCTTTCTCAGACAGTTCCATTCAAAAAGAAGGTGACCCGCAATTGAGCGGGAATTTTAAAACGATCACCGATAAGATCTTTGATAATGCACGGGTAGAAGTTGCAACAGATTCAATCCAGATCATTCAAAAAATAAAAATTGCAGGTGAAGTACCTTCCGGTTTAAAGGGCTTGCTTGTTTTTAATACAGCTAACAGCGAGGCATTTATCCCCGAAGAAAGAAAGATCGATATCCCAATGGAAGGAGGAGTCGATATGTCGGCAGCCAACCGGATGATAATTCCAACAATTGACCTTAAGAATCCTGTCAATCCCTGCGGTGGTATGGGGATCAGTATTGAGACTTCCACTTCAAAAGGCCTGGTGACTATTTTCTTCCTTGGTTTTTTGGGTGGGTTGCTTGCGTTGATCACGCCCTGTGTCTTCCCGATGATACCATTGACCGTTTCCTTCTTTACAAAAAAAGGGGTTTCCAAGAGACGGGGTATTTTTAACGCTACCCTTTACGGTTTTTTTATCTTCCTGATCTATGTATTGTTAAGCGTTCCTTTTTATTTTCTTGACAGCGCCAATCCTGAGATATTAAATTCTATTTCCACAAGTCCCTGGCTGAACCTTGGGTTCTTTGCCATTTTCCTATTTTTCGCTTTTTCTTTTTTTGGATATTACGAGATAAGCCTGCCCGGCCGGCTTTCGGGTAAAGCAGATAGCAAAGCAGGATCAGGAAATATCATTGGCATCTTTTTCATGGCACTTACACTTGCAATTGTTTCTTTCTCCTGTACAGGTCCAATTTTGGGTTCCCTGCTCGTAGGCTCATTGAACCAGGATGGTGGCGCAATACAGTTAACGATCGGCATGGGAGGTTTTGGTTTGGCGCTCGCATTACCTTTTACTTTATTTGCTTTATTCCCCAACTGGTTAAATTCTTTACCAAAATCCGGCGGATGGTTGAATTCAGTAAAAGTGGTTTTGGGTTTTATCGAAGTAGGGCTCGCTATAAAATTTTTATCAAATGCCGACCTTGTAAAGCACTGGGGATTATTAAAGAGAGAAGTATTCATGGCCATCTGGATCCTGGTAGGCATTGGAATAACATTATACTTATTGGGTAAAATAAAATTCCCGCACGACAGTAAAATAAAAAAGCTCAGCAGGGAAAGGATCATGCTGGCAATTCTTTTTGCCGCTTTCACAATTTACCTGCTCCCGGGAGTGACCAATACGAAATATGCAAACCTTAAACTGATCAGTGGTTTCCCTCCTCCATTGTGTTATAGTATTTATGATCATCCTGTAAACTGTGAAGGTTTTGAACCGCTGCGGGATTATGAAGAGGCGCTGGTAAAAGCCAGGGCTGAAAATAAACCCATACTGATAGACTTTACAGGTTTTGCCTGTGTGAACTGCCGGCAGATGGAAGAAAATGTGTGGCGTGATGAAGCAGTTTTTACGCTAATGAAAGAAAGATTTATCGTCGTTTCACTTTACGTAGATGACAAAGAAAAACTTCCTGCGGCAAAACAATTTACTTATACTACACGCGAAGGTGTTGCCAAAGACATTATCAGTGTTGGGAATAAATGGGCAACTTTTGAAACAGAGAACTTTGAGAATAATGCCCAACCCCTCTACGCAATCATAAGTCCGGGGGAAAGATTAATGAACAACCCTGTGGGATATACACCATCTGTCAGTAAGTATAAAGAGTGGTTGTTATGCGGGCTCGAAGCATTTGAAAAGAGTAAATAAAAATTTAAGCAATAAAAAACCTCCGGGATCCGGAGGCTTTATTTTGTAATGGGGGTTACAAAATTTTATAATGCAATTTGTTTTTCAGTCATCATTTTGCGCAGGTTTATTAAACCATAACGCATGCGGCCCAGGGCTGTGTTGATACTGCAACAGGTAAGGTCAGCTATTTCTTTAAAACTCAGGTCAGCATAGTGGCGTAAAATAATTACTTCTCTTTGGTCTTCAGGCAGCATATCTACCATTTTCCTTACCCTGTCATGGCTTTGGCCATTCATCATTTTATGATCTGCACCGGGTTCAGAGAAATTAAGTACTTCAAAAATATCACGGTCATCACTTGTTTTAATAGTTGGTGTACGTTTTACTTTCCTGAAATGATCCACACACATATTGTGGGCAATACGCATGGCCCATGGAAGGAATTTTCCTTCATCGGTATAACGGCCACCTTTTAAAGTGTCGATTATACGGATAAAAACATCCTGGAAAATGTCTTCAGACAGGTACTTGTCTTTAACCAATAAATAAATAGAGGTGTAAATTTTGTCCTTGTAACGCAATACAATGGTTGCAAGAGCATTAGCATCGCCTTCCATATATAAATGGATGAGCTGCTGGTCGGTAAGGTTGTTAAGGCATTTCATAAACTTCTACAGTTTTAGATTGTTAGGATTTAGTAACAGGCCCAAAAAATGTGAAAAACGCGTAGAAGTCTTTTAGATAGGCTTGACAGGCTTTTCATTTTTTTGGATATTGGAAAGTAAAACTAGAAATTTATTCCTTAAGAATTGAGAGTAGAATTACTCAATTTTATCAGACACAAAAGATAGTAAAAATACTGCTAGCTTCTTTCAACCATAAACCTGTAAATCATTGTTTTAAGAAAAATTTCACATTTGGTCGCGGCATAGCTCCAACACATTACTTTTGCCAAACCATACTATGTCAACAAAATTGATCGATAAAAATAAGCAGGTAAATCATTCAAAGGAAGCAACCGGTATCTTAATAAAGGGAGCAAGAGTTCATAATTTAAAGAACGTCAGCGTTACCATTCCCCGCAATAAGTTAATAGTTGTTACCGGTGTATCCGGCTCAGGGAAGTCTTCGTTAACAATAGATACGCTTTTTGCAGAAGGCCAGCGCCGTTATGCAGAAAGCCTGAGTGCTTACGCAAGGCAGTTCATGCAACGGATGAATAAACCGGATGTAGACTATATAAAAGGTTTATGTCCCGCCATTGCAATTGAGCAAAAGGTCATCACCCGCACACCCAGGAGTACCGTTGGCAGCATGACCGAGATCTATGATTACCTGCGTTTGTTATTTGCAAGGGCGGGTAAAACCATTTCACCCATCAGCGGGAAGGAAGTAAAGAAAGATGATGTGACAGATGTGGTGAACGCGGTTACCAATTTAACTGCAGGCGACAAAGTTTTATTACTTGTACCATTTAAGCTGCATGCTAAAAGAAATGTACAGGAAGAACTGAATATTTTATTACAGAAAGGTTTCTCACGGCTTTACATGAATAAAGAAGTCGTGCGAATTGAAGACCTGCTGGAATCACCTAAAAAAATAAACATTAAAAATACCGCTTCAACTTTTCTTTTGGTTGACAGGCTGGTAGCTAAAGAATTTGATGAAGATGAAAAACATCGCATTGCAGATTCTGTTAACACCGCTTTCTATGAAGGTGAAGGAGAAGCATATCTTGAAATAAATGCTGATAAGAAACTGCACTTCAGCAATAAATTTGAAGCAGATGGAATCGTATTTGAAGAACCGGTGCCTAATTTATTCTCTTTTAATAATCCCTATGGTGCCTGCCCGGTATGTGAGGGTTTCTCCCAGATCCTGGGTATCGACCCCGACCTTATCATCCCCAATAAAAGTTTAAGTGTTTATGAAGGTGCCATAGCTCCCTGGAAAGGAGAGAAGCTGGGTTTATGGAAAGAACGCTTTGTAAAAGCTGCAAAGAAATTTGATTTTCCTGTGCACAAGCCAATTATAGACCTTACGGAAAAACAATTGGCTGCTCTCTGGGAAGGTAATGCACATGCGGATGGCATTAATGCTTTTTTTAAAGAAGTTGAACAGAATTTATACAAGGTGCAATACCGGGTTCTGTTAAGCCGGTACAGGGGCAGAACATTGTGCACCGCATGTAAAGGTTATCGCCTGCGTAAAGAAGCCCTCTATGTAAAAGTTGGTGGTAAGCATATTGGTGAGTTATGTGAACTGCCTGTAAAAGACCTGCAACATTGGTTCGACGGGTTAAAACTTAATACTTATGATGAACAGGTTGCAAAAAGAATTTTGGCAGAGATACATCACCGCATAAAAACATTGCTTGACGTAGGCCTTGGTTACCTCACTTTAAACAGGTTAGCCAATTCACTGAGCGGGGGAGAAAGTCAACGCATACAATTAACCCGCAGCCTTGGAAGTAATTTGACCAACTCACTCTACATCCTGGATGAACCTTCCATTGGCCTGCACAGCCGTGATACGGAAAGATTGATAAGGGTATTAAAAGAACTGAGAGACCTTGGTAATACGGTTGTTGTTGTGGAGCATGATGAGATGATGATGAGGGAAGCAGATCATATCATTGATATGGGCCCTTTTGCAAGTCACCTTGGCGGAGAGGTTGTAGCGGAAGGGAACTATGATGAGATCATTAATAATGCAGAAAGCCTCACTGGTAAATATTTGTCCGGTAAAATGAAAATTGAGCCACCCAAAAAACCACGTAAATGGAACCGCTCCATAAAACTGGAAGGGGCCCGGCAGAATAATCTTCAAAATATAACTGTACAATTTCCATTGAATACATTGTGCGTGGTAAGTGGCGTAAGCGGCAGCGGTAAAACAACATTAGTTAAGCAAATATTATTTCCTGCATTGCAAAAGCTAAAAGGCGAGTTCACAGAGAAGGCGGGTTTGCATAAAGCCATTAGCGGAGATACAGATCATATTGCACAAGTTGAAATGGTTGACCAGAACCCGATTGGAAAATCTTCCAGGAGTAACCCGGTTACTTATATAAAAGCATACGACGAAATAAGGGACCTGTTCAGCAAGCAGCCTTTAAGTAAGATGAGGGGATTTCTGCCCAAGCATTTTTCTTTTAATGTGGATGGCGGCAGATGTGATGCATGTAAGGGCGAAGGGGAACAGACGATTGAAATGCAGTTCCTGGCAGACGTGCACCTTACCTGCGATGTGTGTGGCGGAAAACGCTTTAAAGAAGAAGTACTGGAAGTTACGTACAAAGACAAAAGCATTTTTGATATACTGGACATGAGCGTGGATGATGCAATAGATTTTTTTAATGATGTAAATGAAGTTGCAAAAAAGATACAGCCATTGAGTGATGTGGGGCTCGGTTATGTGAAGCTTGGCCAGTCTTCCGATACATTATCAGGTGGGGAGGCACAAAGGGTAAAGCTGGCTTCTTTTTTAGGTAAGGGAAAAATGCAGGGCAGCATCTTATTTATATTTGATGAACCCACAACCGGGCTTCATTTTCATGATATAAAAAAATTACTGGCTTCCTTTAATGCGCTGATAGAGCAGGGTCATTCCATTATTGTGATCGAACATAACATGGATGTTATCCGCAGCGCAGACTGGATCATCGACCTCGGGCCTGAAGCTGGTGACCGGGGTGGTGAACTGGTTTATGCCGGGGAGCCGGCAAATTTTAAAAATAACATGCCGGGTTATACGGCTAAGTTCTTATAAATCATAGAACTGTCATCATTACAAAATTATTTTTTTGCTTTTTTAAAATATTAATTCTAATATTACACCTGAAACCGGTGAATAAGTATAAGAACTTATTACTCCACCACCCCTCTAGAAATCAGTTTGATTACCTCAAGTTTTCAATCTAATATTTTTTAGTTTTCATTAAACACCAGTTGTGCTATGCATACCTGTCGTTAAATCCGATCCTTCCAAATACCTCTCGTCCATTTTCCTGCTTAAGCCACCAGCTATCTCATACAATTTTTTTTAAATAAAAATGTACTACATGAAAAGGTTATTGCTTATGCCAAAATCATTCGCCATCACATTGCTGATCGTGAATTTATTTTTTATCAGTGCCACATTTGCACAGGTTACCAAAACCTGGGTGCCTGCTACCGGCGGCGTCTGGACCACCGTAGCTAACTGGAGCCCAACCGGTATACCGGCGGCTAATGACAGCATCGTCATTCCAAATAATCAATCGGCTCCTATAACTGCCGTTGGTACTGTTGACGGACAGGTTGTTACTGTCAGAGCCCTTACGATAAATGGGAATTGTAATCTTCAAAGTAATGCAGGGTCGGCAAATATGTCTACAATTAATATTACTGGTACATTAACTGTTGCCGCAGGAAGAACACTTACTGTTGGATTAGATGATGCCGGGAGGTTGGATATTACATTGGCAGCAGGAGGAAGAGGCCTGATCAATGGCATAATTTATATGAACTCATATAATGGATCCGGATATGACCGAACTGCCTCAATGAATGGCGATGTGACTATAGCTAGTGCCGGCATGATCACGGGACAAAATACTTCAAAATTTGTTTTAGGCGCAACAGGAATGCTGCACATTGCAAATACCGGGGGTATCACTACTTCAGGAGCAACAGGGGCTATCCAGGTACCGGGTACAAGAACATATACTTCAGGAGCAGATTATGAATATAACGGAAGCGCAGCACAGGTAACGGGCAATGGCCTCACGCAAAACATACCTGCTAACCTCACTATCAATAATAGTGCTGGGGTAACGCTTAGCGCAGCCTCTATGATCACCGAATTACTCACTATGAGCAGCGGAACACTGAATATGGCAAATGCCAATCTTAGTGTTGGTGCTTTAACCGGTTCAGGAAACCTTACACATTCATCCGGAACAGCTGGGGCAAGAACATTATCAGTAACCGGTAGCGCAAGCCCTGCAGCATACACTGGTGTAATAAGTAATGGAACTGCAAGTTCGGTATCGCTTACAAAAAGCGGTACGGGAATGCTTACATTGACAGGCAATAATTCTTATTCCGGAGCAACGACTATCAGCGCAGGTACTATCACCGTGAATACACTTGCTAATGCTGGAACAAACAGTTCAATTGGTACAGGTTCAACCACGCCTGCAATATCAATTGGCGCTACAGGTGTACTTTTATATACCGGTAACGGTCATTCTTCAAACAGGGCCATAGCGCTTAGCGCAAGTGGCGTAACATTAAATGCATCCGGCAGCGGTACATTGACCTTAACAGGCGGTATTTCGGGCACTTCTAATATTACGTTAACCGGTACAGGTGTTGGTGTATTGAGTGGTGTGGTCGCCAGCGGCACCGGCACACTTACCAAAACAGGATCAGGTACATGGACACTTTCCGGAACAAATACTTTTACCGGTGCAAAAACGATCAGTGCCGGAACCCTTATCGCTGCTAACAGCCAGGCATTGGGAACAGTGGCCGGTACTGTAAATCTTAGCGGAGCAACCCTTGAGCTTTCCAGCAATACAAGTGCATTGGCATATAATTTTGTTGTTGGCGGAGATGCAATAATAGTTTCTAACCGTGCAACAACAGGTGCAGGAATCACACATACGCTCGGCACATTATCAATTGGCAATTTTGAATTGAATACAATTCGGGGAGCTAATGTGAATAGCGGCACGGCGGGTCTCACATTTGGAACAACTACACTATCAGCAGCCGAGCCTTTGTTTGAAACAGGGCTTAATTTAAATCTTACTTTAGGTACTCTTATCGGTAATGTTCCGTTTACCAAGCATGGCGACGGTCACTTAATATTGAATGCCGCTTCTGCACGCACAGCCGGTAATGTAACGGTGAACTCGGGAGCTTTCAAATTGGCTAACCCTACCGCACTAGGAACTACAGCCGTTGGTATCATATTAAATGGGGGCACCGGGCTGCACCTGAATACAAATACATCTGTTGCAGCATATCCTTTAACCATTAACGGGCTTTCAGCTGTTCTGGCAAACCGTTCAACTGCTGGTCCTGGTATCATACATACATTAGGGCCATTGACGATCGGGTCTCACCTGACCGTTCACTATGGTGATATGGTAACTGATGCAGCAGCAAATCTCGTCTTTGGTACCACAACATTCACCGGGGGCATTTCTGAATTTGATGTATCGGCAGGAACATCTACACTTACACTGGGTGCATTAGCCGGAAATTTCCCTTTCATTAAAATGGGTGGAGGAAGAATGGTATTAAATAACGCATCTGCACGTACCGGTGGCACTGTTTTCCTCGAAGGTGGTACAACTACTTTAGGCGCAACAAATGCTTTAGGTACAATAGCTGTTCCGTTGCAATTGAACAGTGGTACTTTGGACCTTGCTACCAACACAACAGTAAATGCATATAATGTAACAGTTGGGGGAGATGCAACAATAAATTCAAACCGTGCAACAGCGGGTGCAGGAATTACTCATGTACTTGGCACATTAAGTATAGCTGCAAACACTCTGGATATCGATAAGGGTGATAATGCAACCAGTGGTATTTCAGCAGTTCAGTTTGGAAACCTGGCTATGACCGGGGCGCCAACGCTTAATGTTAATACGGCCAACCTTATTATGGCAGGTACCGCAACCGGAGCATTTAAACTAAGCAAGAGTGGTGCAGGAACATTACAAAAAACAACAACAGCCTGGACATTGGGCAGCGATTTTCAGATCAATGCGGGAACATACGATGCCACAACCCAAAATACAACCATCCTGGGCAACTGGATAAATAATGGTGGAACGCATACAGCAACCGGCACATCAACTGTTACTTTCAATGGAACTGCTCTTCAAACGATAGGAGGCAGTTCAGCTACAACTTTTAATGCACTTACAATAAATAATGCAGCCAGTGTTTCTTTGGGTAATAATGAAACAGTGAATGCAGCTTTAACAATGACCAATGGTATTTTAACCATACCAACCGGTATAACTTTAACCATTGCCAATGGTAATGCTAATACTATTGGTGGTACCGGTTTTGGTACTGCTAAGCATATAGCAACCCTGGTTAATATAAGTACCGGTGCTAAAGGGTTTTTAAGGGTGAATAATATGGCTGCTTCTGTTGCTTATTTATTGCCTGTCGGTAATGGTACTGTTTACTTACCTGTAACGCTTACACCAAGTAATGCTACACTTTCCAGCAATACTTATAGTGTTTGTGTATTCCCTGGTATTACCATGAATGGTGAACCAAACGGCACATCATTCTCAACTCCACAAAAGAATAATTGTGTTGACGCTGTATGGACAGTAAATTATAATGGTCCGGGCACACCAACATCTTCGGCAACGAATATGATGGTGGGTTGGCCTGCATCACTTGAGGGTGTTAATTTCTCGGGGTACACTAACCCCCTGATCGGTATTGCACATTGGGATGGTCCAAACTGGGGCCAGGTTGTAGGGAGCGGAGACAATACAGCTAACACAGCTACACGCAATGGTATAACTACTTTCTCACCTTTTGGTGTAGGCAGGATAGATCCAACGGGTGGTGTACTTGGTATCAGGATCACTTATTTCAATGCATCCAAGGGCAATGGTGCTAATAGTTTGAACT
Source organism: Ferruginibacter sp. (assembly GCA_035318685.1). Classification (GTDB taxonomy): domain Bacteria; phylum Bacteroidota; class Bacteroidia; order Chitinophagales; family Chitinophagaceae; genus Ferruginibacter. Next base: position 19,528 of record DATHEH010000111.1, on the reverse strand, counting down.
GGCAGGCAGCGTGCTCATCTTCACAGGCGATCTTTGAGATCGAGCGTTCAGCTGATGGTATGATCTTCAATACTATCAATAGCCTTACAGCCACACAGGCCCGTTGCGCACAGCCGTTCAGCTATACAGATAATACAGCGCCATCAGGAACTGTTTATTATCGCTTAAAGATTGTAGACGTAGATGGTAAGGTTTCTTACTCAGGAATAGTTAAACTTACCACGCAGGTAAAAGACATGCAGCTGGATGGCATAGGGCCCAACCCCGTTGCAAACTTTGCACAGTTAAAGATCATTGCAGCTAAGAAAGATGTTGTTGATCTTGCGATCCTTTCATTAGATGGTAAGGTGGTTTACCACAGCAGTGTACAATTGCAGGCAGGAACCAGCATTGTGAATGTTGACATTCTTAACCTGCCATCGGGTATGTATATGATCCGTGGTGTGTTCAGTGAGGGGCAGACCAATACATTGAAGTTCATAAAGAAATAAAGACTTTACACAGGAATCGGTAAAGCGCCCCGCATGGGGCGCTTTTTTTATACCTGTGCTTTTTTTATACCTGTGCTTTTATATTAGTATTTTGAATTATAATGATTTACGCTAATGAAAATTTAATCTTTGAGTTTTCATTTTTAAACTTTAATTTTAATATGGAATGAGATAGAAAGCAAATTTGATTTTGCACTGCTAAAAACCCCCAACTTAACCTGAAGCGTATTTGTTTACACAAGTTTTAACCACCAGTATGTACCGTAGTACGATTGAGAATATTGGTACTTAAACTACATTTGATTATACGATCCTACATAAAATTAAAATGTACAACATGAAAAGAAAATTACCCAACTTAAGATCTATCATCATTACCCTGGTGATTTCAAACCTGTTTTTATTAAGTGTATCTGCAGGTTTTGCCGCAACCAAAACCTGGAACGGAGGAACTGGAGGAAGCAGGAACTGGAATGTCGCCGGTAACTGGTTACCCTCTGGAATACCTGTAGCCGGTGATGATATTGTATTTAATACCGCAGGCACGATCACATTTACAGCAATGCCCGGGAATATTGCATACGGGTCGTTAACAATATCACAGGGAGTTGTGACATTTGCAGACGCAGGGACACCCTCCACATTAACCATAGGTAGTGTGGTTCCTGATCCTGATTTTTTTATATCCGGCGGGGGCGCATCACTAACATTAGGAACGAATGTTACCCTGACCCTGGCCGCAAGCGCTACCGCAAACATCAGCGGTGATCTTATTGTAAATACCGGAAGAACCTTTAATACCAATGGTGCCAATGTTTCTACCAGTGTTTTTGGAACAATTAATAACCTGGGAACTGTAAACGGCACGTTAACCACATTGACATTTGGCGGCGGCAGTGCTTATGTACATAGCCAGGATGCTGGCACTATTCCAACAGCTTCCTGGAATGTCAATTCATTTTGTAACATTAACGGGCTTATAGCTAATCATCCCTCGGGAGGCAACCAGACATTCGGTAACCTTACATACAATTCGCCGGGAATGACATCAAATGTTACCATGACCAATGGCGTATCTGTGGCGAACGATTTTGCTGTACTTAATACAGGCTCAGCCCGTTTATTAATGACTGCAGGATCTTTTACTGTGGGAAGAGACCTGAATATCGAGGCTGGTTTTACCGTTTCTAATACTACTGACAGAACCCTCACAGTTGTAAGGGATGCATTTATATCCGGAGGGGGCAATTTAAATTTATGCAGCGGAGCTTCCGGCAATATTGGTACATTGATCGTGGGCGGTAATTTTACAAGTTTTGGTGGGATAACAACAACGGCTACAGGTACCGGTAAAGGAGTGATAAATTTTAATGGCAGTGCAGTACAAAATTTTAATCAATCAGGAGGCCTTGGTGGCACGCTTGATTATGTCATAAATAATACAGGTGGCAGCACCGGCGTTACCTTTTCAAATTCAGTTGCTATAACTGGTTCTTTAACATTAACAAATGGCAGGTTAACTATCCCCACCGGCGTTACAATAAGTATCACAAATGGTAACGTGGTCGGCGGTTCAGGTTTTGGTGCTGCCAAGCATATAGCTACACTGGTCAATACCGGAAGCGGAGCAAAAGGTTTTTTCCAGGTAAATAATATCGCGGCTGCTACACCATACCTCATACCGGTGGGTAATGGCAGCAGTTACTTACCTGTTACACTAACACCATCAAATGTTAATAGCTACGATATCTGTGTATTTAACGGCATTACCACTAATGGGGAACCAAATGGTACTCCATTCTCTGCCGGCCAGAAAGCAAATGTTGTGGATGCCGTTTATACCGTTAACCTTATTGGAGGCACAGCAGGTGCCGGTGTTGCAATGACCGTAGGATGGCCTGCTTCATTAGAGGGCGGAACATTCAGTACTTATACTACTTTGCAGATCGGTATAGCACACTGGGATAATCCAAACTGGGGAAATTGTGTTGGATCAGGTGATAATGCGGCCAATACAGCAACGCGTACAGGAATAACTGTATTTTCTCCCTTTGCTGTTGGTAAAACGCCTTATGTGTTACCAATTAAATTCAGTTACCTGAATGCTGCAAAAGGAAATGGTTATAACAGTCTTCACTGGAAAGCAGCATGCAACAGTTCTGAAGTTACTTTTAGCATTGAGCGTTCAACAGACGGGATCAATTTCAGCCCTATCAGTTCTATTACTGCAAGCCAGGCACGTTGTGCACAGCCATTTGATTATACAGACAATAACAGTTTACCGGGTACAGTTTTTTACCGCATAAAGGCGACAGAAATTACCGGTCAGGTTAGCTACTCCATAATTGTAAATTTAACCGATCAGAAAAATGATATGCTGTTAACAGCGGTCTTGCCAAACCCGGTAATAAGCCAGGCGCAGTTAAGTATTACCACACCGAAAAAAGAACTGGTAAACCTGGTGATCATATCGATGGAGGGCAAAATAGTACAACGTAGCAGTGCACAACTGCAGGCTGGTATAAGTATCATCAGCCTTGACGTAAGCGCTCTTCAGAAAGGTATGTATATGATCAAAGGCACTTTCGGAAACGGAGAGACAAATACCGTGAGGTTCGCGAAACAATAAAATACAGAGAGATTAGTATAAAATGCCCCGTACCCGGGGCATTTTTTTTATATCCCTGTTGATGTTATCTAAGCCTGTCAGTGCTTTTTATCAGCTTTCCATCTTTATTGATGCCTCTTGCAGCTAAGAAAAAGAAAATCACAACAAGGCTGTGCAAAAGTGCATACAATGCATAAGTGCCGTCAGTAAAAGTATTTGCTTCACGATAGTATAGGAAAATGAGAACTGCTTCCAGTAAGATACCCAATACACAAAGGCGCAGCTGCAGGGTTCTATTTTTAAAGAGGAAGATAGTTAAGAGTGCAAGTGTTCCAACGATGATCGTTGTGATCATGATCAGGATATTATGTGTAGCGATCAGTTTTGTATTGGTGCCGGTGTTATCAATACCCGTATAGAACGGAAGTTTGAAAGTTGCGAATGCGCAGGCCGAAGCCAGTAAAAGCCATACCGATTGGATGCGTTGTATCATAAACTGGTTGTTTTAACGAAATTAATTTAATTGTGCCACAAAAAAAAAGCTCCTGCAAAAAGGAAGCTTCCTGCTTAAGGGTGCTTACAAATACTATTTTTTAATCCTGTTTTTGCTGTTCTGCCTCGCCGGGAACGGGCCTATGCTCTTCTTTTTTTACAGGCGCTGCAGTGGGTTACCGTGGAGGACATATTTGTTACTACCGGTCGGGAAATATGCCGGTAGCGATTGATTTTTTATGTTTTTTTTAAATGTTCCTGTTTATTGTTTTACAAAACGGTAGCTTTCTTTGGAACCATCCTTTTTAACTAACTGGATAATATAAGTACCGGATGATAAAGGCAATACATTTAGTACTACCATATTTGCCGATGGCTTTATAGAAGAAATAAATTTACCATCCTTACTGTAAACCTGTAAAGTGGTTTGATTAACATATGATGATGGTAACTGAATGTTCAGCACATCTGCCGCAGGGTTTGGAAATATCTTTACCTGCTCAAGTCCTTTTTCAAATCTTACCGGCCTAACCTGTGAATAGAAATAGCTTCCGGACCTGTCAATTATTTTCAGCCTGTAATAATTCCATCCCGATGCAGGGGCAAAGTCATGATCAGTGTAGGCTGAGCGTAATTGATCCAGGGAATTAACGGTTGATAACTTTGAAAAATCAACGGCATTGAATGATCGCTCAACCTCATACAACTTTGTGTCCTGTTCATTGTATACTTCCCAGTTAAGACGCACCTTATTTCCGTCGGCGATCGCAGTGAAATATACAAGCTTAACAGGAAGAGCATTCAATTTGCTGAAGGTTCCTAAAGTAAACCTTCTTTCCGGGAAGGGGAAGCTCGCGGCGGTATTTGATGTGACCATACCTGACAGACTATCAGGACCAACAGCATTACCTGTTACCCATCCCCCCGGTGCATCCCATTTAAAAGGGGGGCGGTTAATATATTGAACGACCAACAAACTATCTCTTATAATTGGGTTGGCGCTTACCCTGCTATGTCCTCTCCAGGATAAGGATACCCGTGCATTGTCATCAGCGCCGGCAATATTGCTGTTGATCTCCCAGTATTCGACCCGGCTGATATGATCAATAGGAGGGAAGAATACATTGGTATAATCAAAGGGCAGTCCATCAAAATATTCCGCAGTCCATGTTGCTGTATTTGTATTTGATTTAAGCAGTCGTATATCTGCATAAAGAATATTTGTCTTCCCAATCGGGAAATGGTAATAAGGCGAGGTGACATTACCTGTCCTGCTAAGCCTTCCGTTTACCCAGCTCTGGGAATAATTACTGGTAGACGAAATGGCCGTAGTGGCCGGGTTGGAAACCCAAAGACTGTCGTTACCATAACCCGATTCGGTGAACACAAAGCCTGTGTCAAGGCGAAGCTGGTTTCGCACTTCTATGGAAGAAAGCAGGGTATCGCCCGCCGTATTGCGGATAGCCATGTCGTAAAATCTTGTTTTTCCGTAAATGCTTTGCCGGAAACTACCCCGGAAGAGTACATTGCCTGTGCTGCTGCCATCTAATACGCCTGTAGCGGTTGAGTCGAGCCAGCCCTCGGTTCCAACGGCTGCCGTCTTGTATATATAAATGGAATCGGCTATACTTTTGAGATTGCTGCTTCCCGTAAACGTTATGCCACCATTAACCACGATCTTCGTACCGGATGTTGTGACCAATTGTACATTGGCTGCCCTTACCAGTTGCTGGGCATGGGTTTTAAAAGCCAGCAATGTAAGAATGACTAATCCTGTTTTCTTCAGCCGCATACTAAACCGTTTAACCGTTATAAATTATATTTCTTATCTGCATCTTGCCAATTTCAAAGCTATTGTCCGCCGGTACCTGTTAATGTAACTTGTTTCACAAATAGCCATTTTATTTTACCTGATAACCGTTACATAAAAATTTTGGTTTTCTAACGGAATATTTGCTGCACTACCATTATTTACCCAAACTGTTACAGTATCTGCTGCCGTTACCCTTGCATAAGCGATCATTGTTCCCGCATTAAGAGCACCTGTCGGAGAGAGGGAGACGGTGCTCCCGGTAGTTGCACCAGGTACTGTAAGCGTAAAGCTTTGAGTAGTATTAACTGCAATTGCGGGTATTACCCCTGCAGCTGTAGCTTTTATCACTTCTGTTAGTACAGTTCCGTTAACCCCCAGAGCAAAGGTTCCGCTCACGTCAAGTCTTGCCGCAGGTGTTGTGGTTCCAATTCCCACATTGGTAGATGCCGTAGCGCCATTTACACCGTTTATACTCCCCAATACCATACTGTTATTTTGGGCAACAAATGCTCTTGCCCCGATAGCAGATGCATTAATAAGATTTGTAGTTGAGACTTCGGCATTATATCCTGCCAGGGTATTGTAGGTACCGGTAATGTTGTTACCCCCGGCTGCATAACCTAAAGCGGTATTCCCATCAGCGTTTGTTAAGTTTAAAGAGCCGGCACCTACTGCTGTATTATTGTTTCCACTGGAGTCATTTACCAATGTATTATAACCCAGCGCAAGATTATTACTGCCATTAGCGATTCTCTGCATTGAAAGATAGCCAAGACCGGTATTATAATTTCCCGTGTCCGCTGCAAAATTATTATAAGGGCTCCTTTCCCCAACACCCGAATAAGCGCCGATAAATGTATTGTAAGATTCTTTTTGATGATAACCTGCATTGATGCCCACGCCGGTATTCAATATACCCGTGACATTCATTCGGAACGCAGAAGTGCCTATCCCCGTATTTTGCTGGCCGATACTGTCCTGCTCCAATGCGTTTGACCCTACGGCAGTATTGTAAGTAAACCCGGTTCTTTTATGTCTATACAAAGTCTGCCATCCAACAGCCGTATTAAAATCACTACCTGTATTCGTAAATAATGCATTCTGTCCTACGGCCACATTATAACTGCCTGACAGGTTATTATACAAAGTCCTTGTTCCGATGGAAGTGTTGTAATGCCCACTGGAATCATTGAGAAGCGCTGCATAACCAATAGCTGTATTTTCAATTCCATTTGCTAACCGGTGTAACGAATAAGCACCTATACCGGTATTGCTATACCCCGTATCGGCAGCAAAATTCGATGAAGGGCTTCTTTCACCAAAGCCGGAATAAGCACCCACAAAAGTATTATTGGATTCCTTTTGATAATAACCTGCATTGAGCCCAATACCCGTATTCTGTGTACCGGTTACATTGAAGCGGAATGCCGAAGTGCCAACGCCGGTATTATAATAGCCAATACTATCCTGTTCCAAAGCAGATGCACCAATGGCAGTGTTATAGGAATTGCCAACCCGTTGATGCTTGTTTAGCGCTGTATAACCAATTGCTGTGTTATAATGGCTTGAATCATTTGTCCACAATGAATTCATTCCTATGGCAACATTCCCGACAGCTGTTTTAATTGAAAATAGCGAACTGCCACCAACAGCCGTATTGTTACTACCACTCTTATTATTATACATGCTAAAGCTGCCTACGGCACTATTACCGGCTCCGCTTGAATCAAGATAGAGAGCAGCATAACCAATAGCTACATTCGCCGAATTCCTTTGATGGCTGAATAAACTGTATGCCCCCAAACCTGTATTGGCCGTACCTATTGAATCAGAATACCCACTTTCATAACCAAAGTAGCTGTTTGCTGTTCCTGATTTAGCCAGGCGGTTCGCACTCCTGCCTATTGCAGTGTTTTGGCTACCCGATAGATTTTCTCTTAAAGCACTTACACCTACTGCTGTATTTTCCACACCCGTTGTGTTCAGGTACATTGCTTCATTACCAATTGCCACATTTTTTACACCGGTGACGGTATTAATAGGTTGGTTATAAAACAATGCTTTGTTGCCAACTCCTGTGTTATCTGTCATATAGTTGGCTCCGCCATTGAAACTCTGGGTGTATAAGGCTGAATCGCCTATAACCGTATTACGGCTTCCTGAAGTATTATTTTGCAGTGAGTGATTGCCAATAGCTACATTACCAAAGGCTGTTGTATTTTCAAATAATGCCTTACTCCCATATCCAACGTTGCTGAACCCGGAAGTTACTTTGCTTCCGGCACTGTCGCCAATAAGATAGTTCCCGGAAGTATTATCCAATCTGCCCATCCAGGTATTATTTTGTCTGAAGCTTAATGGCACGTTATCGGTTGTTCCTAAAAAATGGCTGGTTACATTTGTGCCTGCATTACCGGCAGTCAGCCATCCAACATTACTGCTTGCATTAGCCAGCCAAAGCCATGAAATACCGTTGTAATAATGAAAACCTATACTGTCAGGAGCATTTTGAAAGACCAACAAACCGGTTGCTGGTGCAGCAATACTGTTTTTCTCTGTTTTGTTCATACGTGGAATAAGCATTCCTTTAGCGGTGCTTTCTACATCCAGTATTGCGCTGGCATGAGCCGTGTTGCCCGAAGTGTTGATGCTTAATGATTGCGAAAAAGAGTTAAGATGCAAAGTACCTGCAATAGCAATTGCAAATACCAGGCGTAAACATTTAGTCATGGTGATTAAGAATTTATATATCTAAAAAGTAACCTAAGAAGGGTATTTCTTTGCTGAATACAGGATGTATTAGAGTAATTGTTGCCGAAAATTAATTTTTTTATCAATAAAAAAATAAGCCCGGATGAATTATTTATTAACCTAATGTGGATATTGTGACTTACTCTTATGAATTAATATTAACCATACGCACGTGGTAAAAGCGTAAAAATAAACAGAATAGTAAACGCAGAAAATACCCTAAAGCGGTTAGCTCCCAGGTTTTACGGTGGAGAGTGAATAATAATCCTGGTTGTTATTTATAAGCCGGGGTAAAGCGGGAACTGCAGCATGAATGATCTTACCTCTTCTTTTACAGATGCGATTATTTTTTCATCATCTATATGCATGAGTATCTTATCTATAAGGTCAACTACTACCTGCATGTGTTCTTCCTGCATGCCCCTGGTAGTAATGGCGGGAACACCAACGCGTATACCGGATGTTACGAACGGGCTCTTATCATCAAAAGGGACTGCATTTTTATTTAAGGTGATATGCGCTTTGTCTAAAGTTTCCTGTGCTTTTTTTCCGGTGATATTCTTATTCCTGAGGTCGATCAGCATCAGGTGGTTATCGGTACCGTTACTGATCAGGTTGTATCCTTTTGCAACAAAAGCTTTGGCCATTGCCTGTGCATTGCTGATGACCTGTTTGCCATAGGCCTTAAAATCGTCGGATAATATTTCACCAAATGCAACTGCCTTGGCGGCAATAACATGTTCAAGCGGACCGCCTTGTGAACCGGGGAATACGGCAAGATCAAGCAGGGAACTCATCCTCCTCAAATTTCCTTTTGGATCTTTTATACCCCAGGGATTTTCAAAGTCATGGCGCAGCATAATGATACCGCCCCGTGGCCCGCGAAGTGTTTTGTGGGTAGTAGATGAAACAATATGGCAATGGTCAAAAGGGTCATTCAATAAACCTGTGGCAATTAAACCTGCAGGATGTGCAATGTCTGCAAAAACAACGGCGCCAATTTCATCAGCAATGGCCCTGATGCGTTTATAATCCCAGTCGCGGCTGTAGGCAGAAGCGCCGCAGATGATCATCTTTGGTTTTTCGGATCTTGCTTTGGATTCTAATTCTTCATAGTCTACGATACCATCCTTTGTTACACCATAGTGCAGGGCATGGTAAGTTTTGCCGCTAAAGTTGGCAGGACTTCCATGTGTTAAATGTCCTCCCATACTCAGGTCAAGACCTAAAAATTTTTCTCCTGGTTTCATTACAGCGAGGAATACTGCCCCATTAGCCTGTGCCCCGCTGTGTGGTTGCACATTTGCCCATGAGCAATTGAATATTTTCTTTAAACGGTCAATGGCCAGTTGTTCTATTTCATCTACTACCTCGCAACCGCCATAATATCTTTTGCCGGGATAACCTTCCGCATATTTATTGGTAGGTACGGTGCCCATTGCCTGCATTACCTGGAGGCTGGTAAAATTTTCAGAAGCGATAAGTTCAATACCATTACGCTGGCGATCCAGCTCTTTATTTATAAGGTCAAAAACCAAAGTATCTTTTTGCATGTATCCTATATTAGGAGGCAAATATAAGCAGCACTTATTACTTTGTTAAATTCATTATAAAGGGTCTTGTGGATATATACAACAATTACAAAAAATTTACTACTTTCACACCCGTTTCAAGTCAATAGAAAGATACAATTGTAAACTGAATGCTCTGCCAACGTGCAGATTTGTATTTCACAATGAAGGCAATAATCCCAGTAGCAGGCGCCGGTACCAAGCTTCGTCCGCATACATATACACAACCCAAAGCATTGATCCCCCTTGCGGGAAGAACCATACTTAGCATTATTGTGGATCAGCTCAGTGAGGCAGGGATAAAGGATTTCATTTTTATCATCGGTTACCTGGGAGAAAAGATACAGGATTACGTAAAAGACAAATACCCGCATTTGAACTGCCAGTTCGTTCAGCAGAACGAGCGCTTTGGTATTGGCCATGCCATAAACCTTACCCGGGAAATGGTTGGTTCGGATGAGGTATTGATAGTTTTGGGAGATACCATTGCAGAATATGATGTTAAAGAGGTGATGAACGCCCCTTATTCCATGCTTGGCGTAAAGCGGGTAGATGACCCGAGGAATTTTGGTGTGGCCGAGATCGAAGATGATGGCTTTATCAGCCGCGTGGTGGAAAAGCCTTCAATTCCCAAAAGTAATATGGCGTTGGTAGGCGTGTATAAAATAAAGGAAACGGGTTTCCTCTTCACCTGCCTGCAGAAAATGATAGCCACAGAAATAAAAAGCTACGATGAATTCAGTCTTACAGACGCACTGGAATGTATGATACACAGTGGCGCCAAGTTCCAGTCATTTAAGGTGCAGAACTGGTTTGATTGCGGTAAAAAAGAAACCCTGCTGGAATCCAATGCAACACTATTGAAAAAATTTGGCGGCAATATAGCCGAAAACCATTTTTTTGAGAACACCATCATTATCCCTCCCGTAAACATCGCCGAGGGTTGTGATATAAAGAATTCTGTGATCGGGCCAAATGTAGCCATTGGTGAATACACCAGTGTAAACCATGCCATTGTTAAGGACTCCATCATCGGGGCTTACTCCAGGTTACAGGAAATTGTATTAAGTAAGTCGCTGATCGGCAGTGATGCAGAAGTTAAAGGCGTGAACCGCAGTTTAAATATCGGCGACAATACAGCTATCGATCTCAGCGGTGGCAGCAGGGGCTGATCCTGCCCGGCCTGTTTTGCCCCCAACATCAGTAAATTCCCCTCTTTTTTTTAAAAAAATCGCCACATTCTAAAATAAAACCGTTTACTTTGCGTTTCAAAGTACTTTCTGTTTCTTGATAATTTTTTGCGATATTTGAAAAAATGTACATCTGACAAAAATGCAAAACCGTGTTACAAGGCTGTTCGATATTGATCTCCCGATCATACAGGCAGGCATGATCTGGGCCAGTGGCTGGCGGCTTGCAAGTGCAGTAAGCAATGCGGGCGCACTTGGCCTGATCGGAAGCGGCAGTATGTACCCGGAGACACTAAGAGAACATATTCAAAAATGTAAAGCCGCAACACAAAGATCTTTTGGCGTAAACGTGCCCCTGTTATATAAGGATATTGACAAACACATACAGGTGATCATCGAAGAAAAAGTTCCAGTTGTTTTTACATCGGCAGGAAATCCTAAAACCTGGACATCAATTTTAAAGAACGAGGGAATAAAGGTTGTTCACGTAATAAGCAGCAGCAAATTTGCGCTAAACGCACAGGAAGCCGGTTGCGATGCTGTAGTTGCAGAAGGATTTGAGGCAGGCGGACACAATGGAAGAGAAGAGACCACCACCATGGTACTGGTGCCTGCGGTGTGTGCAGCAGTTCATATCCCGGTGATCGCAGCAGGAGGTATTGCAAACGGCAGGCAAATGCTGGCAGCCATGGTACTTGGTGCAGAAGGCGTACAGGTAGGCAGCCGTTTTGTTGCAAGCCCCGAAGCGTCATCACATGATAGATTCAAAGAACTTGTTGTTGCAGCGCAGGAAGGTGATACCCAGTTATCATTAAAAAAGATAACACCGGTAAGAATGATAAAGAACAATTTCTTTTTACAGGTACAAAAAGCAGAACAGGAGGGCGCTTCAACAGAACAGTTACAGGAATTACTGGGAAGGGGCCGGGCAAAACGCGGCATGTTTGAAGGCGATATGGATGAAGGTGAATTGGAAATAGGACAGGTGAGTGCTATTATAAAAAAAATAATTCCGGCAGCAGAGATCGTGAAAGAGATATCAGCTGAGTTTGAAGCAGCATTAAAGCAGCCACTGAAATAATTATTATCTTTGCGCACATTATTAAAATTTTGAAAATCAACCCCCAACTAATGTTACTAATCTCAGGGCAAATATGGTCAGGTTTAAAAAAAGCGACGGTTGTTTTTGGCCTGCTTTTTTTCTTTCTTATAAACATGGCAAATGCCCAGGTACCCCCTATAAAAGATCCCAGCAGCCCCGATGTTCCTACGATGCCAACCGCAATGCCACCTGCCCAGTTGTACGACATGCTGAAAGATAAGAATGCGGATCCTAAGGCAACAGGCGTTGACAGGAACAAGGCACTTAAAGACCGTATCGAGAAAGACAGTCTTGTTAAGGAAAATACCCCGCAATCAATGAATGTTACTGAAGATACTTATGGTATGCACCTTTTCAGATCGGGTGTAGTGGCATCTATTACCGAATTATCAACCCCTCCATTGGATTACCCCATTGGCGTATATGATCAGATCATTGTTTCCATGTGGAATGGGGCAGAGGCTACTTTAGATTATACCGTTGCAAGGGATGGTTCCATCTTCCCCGCAAGTATAGGAAAAATATACCTCCAGGGTTTAACTTTTGAAAATGTAAGGTCAATGCTGACACAAAGATTCAAACAATTTGTGCCGCCTTCTACCAATATTTCCGTTTCACTCGGTCAGCCACGAACCATTTCCGTAAATGTGGCGGGTGAAGTAAGGAACCAGGGGCCTGTAACCGTTTCTGCTTTTACCAATGCTTTTAATATCATTGCCCTGGCCGGAGGTCCTACCGAACTTGCCAACCTCCGTGAGATACAGATCAAACGTAATGGCAGGGTGATAGACCAGCTGGATGTATATAAATACCTTACAACCGGTGATTTTGGAAAGCATATCTACATGGAAAATAATGATTTTGTGATCCTGCAGGCGGTGGAGAAAAAAGTAAAAGCTGAAGGTAAGTTCAAACGCCCTATGTTTTACCAGCTAAAGAAAAATGAAGGGATGAAGGCGCTTTTAACTTATTCAGGCGGCCTGCAAAGAGATGCATTTTCAAGTGGTGTTAAGGTATATCGTACAGAACTTGAAAAGCAGATCATCAAAGACGTTAATGTAACAGCGATCATCAATCCTACCGGTGATGTTCGTCTTTCAGGACAGGATTTCCTTCTTGACGACGGCGATATTGTAAAAGTGATAGCCGTAAACCCGGGTTTAATCAATAAGGTGGAAATGAAGGGAGAGGTTTCTTACCCCGGCCAATATGAAACAAGAAAAGGTGACAAGCTGTTTGACCTGATAAACAGGGCAGGTGGTATCACCAGGAATACCTATTTACCACGTGCTTATATTTTCAGGGGGGGAGGAGACAGTACTAATATTAAAGCCAGTAAGGTTGAAGTTAATTTGTCCGGTATCACCACCAATGACACTGCCAGCGTATACAACGTGGAGTTATTTGCCAATGACCAGGTGCTTCTTTTTAACGCTAACCAGTTTGCGGATAAGCAGTATGTGGAAATATTCGGTGAAGTAAGAAAGGAAGGAAAAATAAACAGGTATGGCGGAATGTCCTTACAGGACCTGTTGTATCTATCCGGCGGTTTAAAACAGTCTGCCGAATATGGCAGGATCGAAATATCAAGTGTTGTTGATATTGATTCCGCCAAGGGGGAACAACAGCCCACCCGTACTGTTTTGCGCACGGTCAAAATATCACCCAACCTGGAGATAGACAGTATCTCAGGCACTATTCAACTGAAACCATATGACCAGGTATATGTAAGAAAGAACCCAACATTTGAATTACAACAACTGGTACAGATAAACGGCCTGGTTCAATACTCAGGCCCTTATCCAAGACTCAGTAAATACGAACGTCTCTCTTCTTATATAGAAAGAGCGGGAGGGATCAAGGAAAATGCAGACCTGAGCGGTGCGATCCTTTACCGGAAAAAAACACAGTATTTCAGGGATAATGTGACCAGCAAGGTTGCTTCTTTAACAGACTCTATAGGCAGTATCGTGCTGGATTCTTCACAGGCGTCAATTAGCGAGGTTGCAAAAGAACCCGTCAGTATTGACCTTTACAGGGCATTAAAATACAAGAACACCAAGTATGATATCATCTTACAGGAAGGTGATGTTATTTTTATTCCTGAAATAAATCCTTTTGTAAATGTAAAAGGTACGGTGCAGTCGCCCCTTAAATTAACTTACGATAAAGAACATAGCCGTGTTGGATACTATATTGATAAGGCCGGCGGATTTGGCATCAGGCCATGGAAAAAGAGAATATTTGTAACATATGCCAATGGCAAAAGCCAGCGAACTAGAAATATATTCTTCATACACTTTTACCCAAGGGTTAAAGAAGGCTCAACCGTCAACGTGCCTTCAAGGCCGCAAGGTGCAGAAGTAACAGATGCTGTATTGCAGGTAATTGTATCCAGTATTCCCATTGCAGCTGCAGCGATCATTGTTAAATTGATTCAGTAATAATTCTTGATAAAATAAAGCTCCTGAAATGAACAATATAGAACTTATAAGACAACTCGTAAGGAGGCTAAAAAAATTCAGCTGGCTTATTGCGCTCATTGCCCTGGGGTTTGGCGGCTTTTTTTATTACATGGCCAAGCAAAGTGTTTTACAATTTACTTCCACTGCTACTGTATTCCCTTTGAGCGGGGCGAATGAGAGCAACCCCGGATCCGCCATCAGTAACCTGCTGGGCCTTTCTGATGTGCCAAAGTCTTTCAGCGAAGAAGCATCTATCAATATTGTTGAATTAGCGAACAGCCGCAGAACGAGGGAAGCGGTTGCCATGGAAAGGATCCCTTCCATGCAAAACAAAACGATCTCTGAATTATTGATCGAAGAGAATAACAGGCACACGGGTTTTATGCAGAACAAGACAATAGAGCGTCCCCGGGATAGTTTATCACAGATCAATATTGCGAGCAACTTATTAAGGTTTGCATTTTCAGCCAAGATCAATAAGAATGGTATCCTGGAACTGCACTTTACCAACAGTAACCAAAGCCTGGTACGCGAGGTCAGTTATGTTTATATTGATAAGCTTTCCAGTTTCTATATCGACCTTAAGAAGAAAAAAGCAGAGATTGACTACCAGTTCTCAGTTAAAAAGGCAGATTCATTGCTTAGTGTTTTAAAGGCCCTGGACAGGCGTGCGGTCAGCCTGGATGAAAGCACTTTTTTCACCAATGAAGAATTGAAAAGATATAATTTACCAAAAATAAACCTGGCGCAGGACAAGGCAACTGTGCAGTCGCAATATTATTATGCAGTTAATAACAGGGAGTCGGCTGCATACCGCTTACAGAAAGAAACACCAATCATTGAACCCCTTGACAGGCCCGAGCCTCCTTATGACCCTGTACAAAAATCAGCAATGATCTATTCCATAGTAGGTTTATTACTGGGTTCTATCATCGGTGTATTGCTTATTAGCTGGAAGATCATCAACAGGTACCTGGGTGATGAATTGAACAAAGCGATAGAAAAGGCTTCAAAGCCTAAAGCAGAAATTCCTGTTCCCCAGGTGGAACCATTAAAATAAAAAAGAATCCCGCCACTGGCGGGTTCTTTTTATTGTTTTCTAAAAGCCCATTTTATCATTTCTTTCCAGCTTGGTTTTTTGCCATACATCAATATTCCTATCCTATAAATTCTTCCTGCAAACCAGGTGGTGAAAATAAAGCCGGCGATCAGTAATGCCATTGACAATCCCAATTGCCACCACGGAACAGTATTGGGTACTCCAAAAGGAACTCTTGCCATCATCACGATGGGTGAACTGAAAGGAATAATGCTTGACCACACGGCAATAGGGCTTGACGGATTTGATATGGCCGGTGTCATTAATGCAATGGAAAAGATGATAAGCATAGTTATAGGAAAACTTAAGGATTGTGCTTCTCTCATGTCTTCATTAATGGCACTGCCAATGGCTGCATATAATGAAGAATAGAAAAAGAAACCTGCGAGTAGGTAAAAGATAAAGCAACCTACCACCACGAAAATGTGCACGCTGGTAAACACCCTTTGAACCATACCTACCGCATTGCCCATCGCACCTCCGTCTGAAAATTTACCGAGATTATAAATAAGGAAGATGCAGGCTATCCAGATAAGGAACTGTGTAAGCGCCACCATGCCAATGCCGATTATCTTGCCCAGCATTAACTGGAATGGCTTTACAGAGGATACCACTACTTCTGCGATACGGCTCGTCTTCTCTTCTGTAACACCCATCATCACCTGGCTGCCATAGAGTAGCAGTATCAGGTACATTAAAAAACCACATACATAACCGATCACAGTTGCGGCCCCGGCATCCGCGTCCTGGTTTTTTGCATTGCTGGTTTTCAGGTTGATATTACTTTTGCTCAGGATCTCCTTTTTTGCTGCATCAATGCCAAGGCTGTCATTCTTTATTTCTGACCAGAGTTTGTTTAGTTTATTTTCCACCGGCACGGTTGCGCCGATGCCATATGTTTTATTGGTATTCAATACAAGACTGTCAAGGCCTTTTTTCCAGTCTGCATTTTCAGGAATCACCACATAGCCATTATAGCCCAATGAATCATATTGGGTTTTAAATACTTCCTCACTGATTCTTATAAGCGTAAGGTTGTTGGCAGTATCCCCACGGTTGGCGTTTGCCACGAGTTGTTCTGTAAAATAGCCCGACTTGTCAATGATGCCCACGTTCAGGTCCTGTTTGTTCTTGCCCGCAATATAGCCGGTACCAAAAATTAGTAGCAGGTATAGTACGGGAAATAGAATGGTGCCAATGATAAATGTCCTTTTTCTTACTCTGGTGAGGTATTCCCGTTTTATGATCAGCAGTATCTTGTTCATGGTAAAATTATTTGGTTGGATCTCTGGTTATATTAAGCGTCAATTTCCTGGAACTGTCTTGCAGATGGCGTTCCTTCCACCAGGCGGATGAAAATATCACTCATGGAAGGGAGTATCTCTTTAAAAGAAACGATATTGACGCCTTCTTTAATGAAATAACCCAGCACATCATTCGGGTTATGACCCTCTTTGATCTTTACGATAAGCTCCTGTTTATTTGTTTTGATCGCTTCAAAGGAACTGCTGTTGATGACATCCGGAACTTTCTCCAGCTGGATGCCGAATAAATTCTCCTTGAAATCCTGCTTTACGGAATGCACACTGCCGTCCAGTATCTTCTTCCCTTTATTTACGAGAACGATCTTATCACATATCTCCTCTACCTGCTCCATGCGGTGTGTACTGAAGATGATGGTAGCGCCGTTCTTAGCCAAACGGTAGATCTCATCTTTGATGAGGTTGGAATTGACGGGGTCAAGCCCGCTGAAAGGTTCATCCAGTATGATCAGGTCGGGCTCATGCAGAACGGTGATCACGAATTGTAGTTTTTGCCCCATGCCCTTACTCAGGTCTTCCACTTTTTTGTTCCACCAGCTTTCCATTTCAAAACGCCTGAACCAATCTTTGATCTTATACATGGCGTCGCTGCGGCTTAGTCCTTTTAGCTGGGCAAGGTATAAAGCCTGCTCCCCGATCTTCATCTTTTTATATAAGCCCCTTTCCTCGGGCATATAGCCAATATATTTTGCGTCATTTTCCGGGTCGAATTTTTTCCCCTTAAGTATGATCTCTCCTGCATCGGGATAGAAGATGCCGGTGATCATCCGTATCAGGGTTGTCTTACCTGCTCCATTCGGTCCGAGTAAACCGAATATGCATCCTTTGGGAATTTGCAGGCTGATATCATCAACCGCTTTTTGGGTAGCAAAGTATTTTTTAAGATTATGTACTTCTAAAATATTCATGAGATGCTGATGTTGTTTTTGGAATGTCAAATGTATGAAGGTAAAGATGAAAATTCCTGGATGATTTTAACCAGCGGCGACAATTTAGGCTAATACATTCGCCAATTGCCTTGCAACCCTCTCACCGTCCATAGCAGCACTAACGATACCCCCTGCATAGCCAGCGCCTTCACCGCAGGGATAGAAATTAGCTAGCTGCGGATGAGTTAGATCCTCGTTACGAGGAATACGAACGGGTGATGATGTACGGCTTTCCGTTGCAACCACTACCGCATCATTGGTAAAATATCCCTTCATCTTTTTGCCAAATTCAACAAATCCCTTGGCAAGTGGCTGGTAAATAAATGGCGGAAGAACTTCTCCCAGCTGAACGGAATGAAGGCCGGGTAAATAAGAGCAGGCAGGTAATGAAGAGGATGATATGCCATTACTGAAGTCGGCCATACGCTGTGCAGGCGCAACAAATTTCCCGCCCCCGCTGTCAAAACAGTTACGCTCAACCATTTGCTGGAAGTGCATCATGGCAAGGGGATCATTCTTAATTTTTAATTCTTCATTTTTAATTACATCACTTAATTCTACCTGCACCACCATACCGCTGTTAGCATAAGGGTTGTTTCGTTTCGACGGGCTCCATCCGTTCACCACCAACTCATTGGCTGAAGTTGCAGCCGGCGCTATTATACCACCCGGACACATGCAAAACGAGAAAACGCCCCTGGTATTTACCTGTTGTACCAGGCTATAAGAAGCAGGAGGGAGGTATTCACTTCTTTGCGGATCATGGTATTGGATATTATCGATCAAAGATTGCGGATGCTCTATGCGAACGCCAAGTGCAAATGGCTTGGCTTCGATCATTATCTGCTTACTGTTCAGCAATTCAAAAATATCCCTTGCACTATGACCCGTTGCCAGGATAAAAGCATCGGCTTCGAATGAATTTCCATCTGCGGTTTTAACAGAGCTCAGTTTTCCTTTATCGACTGAAAGATCAACAACCTTTTTTTCAAATAAAAATTCGCCGCCACTATCAACGATCTGTTTGCGCATGGCTGTAATGATATGCGGCAGTTTATTGGTGCCAATATGCGGGTGCGCCTGGTACAGGATCTCCTCTTCAGCACCGAACCGCACAAAAAGGTTCAGTATCCTGTCAATGTCTCCTCTTTTATTACTTCGGGTATATAATTTACCATCGCTGTAAGTTCCGGCTCCCCCCTCACCAAAGCAATAATTGCTTTCAGGGTTAATGGTGCCTTCCTTATTTAGTATGGCCAGGTCCCTGCGCCTTGCCCTGACATCTTTACCCCGTTCTAAAATAATGGGTTTAACGCCAAGTTCTGTTAATTGGAGGGCTGCAAACAAGCCGGCAGGCCCGGCGCCTATAATGACAACCTTCTTATCGGCTTGCTGTACCTCCTTAAAGTCAAATTGCTGGATCTGCCTTGGATGGAAAGGTTCATCAATGAAAGCATTAATAGTGAGATTTACCCAGATGGTCTTTGCCCGGGCATCGATGGATTGTTTGAGGACCTGGTAGCCCGAGACAGCCGTTATTTTTTTACCCGTAGTTCGGGAGATCAGTTTTTTTACAGCCAGGTCATCGGCTGCTTCTGAAGGAAGAAGTTTAAGGGAGATCTTTTGTTGCATGCGTTTGGTTTTTATCCAAAAAGCAGGGTATAAAAATTAATTATTCTCCGGTTCCCTCTTTAG